>JBBRVM010000145.1:0-8353 GCA_038246865.1 Burkholderiales bacterium | reverse complement strand
TTGGCGGCAAATTTCGGCATGGTTAGTCCTAGTCAAGCATGGTTGCAACCGCGGTGGGCGCATCGGCCCGGGTCGCGGCAAGTTCCTCGAATTCAACCACGTTATTGATCTCGGTTCCCATCGCGATGTTGGTGACGCGCTCCAGCATGATCTCGATCACGACAGGAACGCGGTATTGCGCCATCCACGCTTCGGCCTGTTTGATCGCGGGAGTGATTTCTTCCTGCTTGTGCACGCGGATCGCTTTACAGCCCAGGCCTTCCACGACTTTTACGTGATCGACGCCGTAAGCCTTTGACAGGGTTTCAGTCTCTGGCGTGTTGATATTGTCAAACGCAAGTTGCACACAGTAGTCCATGTCAAACCCGCGCTGACTCTGACGAATCAGGCCCAGGTACGAGTTGTTCACCACGATGTGGATGTAGGGCAGCTTGAACTGTGCGCCGACGGCCAATTCTTCGATCATGAACTGAAAATCGTAGTCACCCGATAGCGCAATGATCTTCCGGGTTGGATCTGCCGCCCGCACGCCGAGCGCTGCGGGAATCGTCCAGCCGAGGGGGCCTGCCTGTCCGCAATTGATCCAGTGCCGTGGCTTGTAGACGTGCAGGAACTGCGCGCCCGCAATCTGCGACAAGCCAATCGTGCTCACATAGCAGGCGTCCTGGCCGAAGGCATTGTTCATGCATTGATACACGCGCTGCGGCTTCATAGGCACGGCCTCGAAATTGGTCTTCCGAAGCATCGTGCGTTTGCGCTCAAGGCATTCGCTCACCCAGATGCTGCGATCCTTGAGCTCACCCTTCGCTTTCATTTCCCCGGCAACGGCGACAAACTGCTCCAGCGCCAGTTTCGCATCGGACGCAATGCCGAAATCCGGAGAGAACACACGCCCGATTTGCGTTGGCTCGATGTCAACGTGAACAAACTTGCGATCTTTGACGTAGACGTCTATCGACCCTGTGTGCCGGTTGGCCCAACGATTGCCGATGCCGAGCACGAAATCGGACGCGAGCATTGTCGCGTTGCCGTAACGATGGCTCGTCTGCAAGCCGCACATGCCAGCCATCAACGGATGATTATCAGGAATCGAGCCCCAACCCATCAGCGTTGGAATCACTGGCACACCTGCCAGTTCGGCAAATTCCACGAGCAGGTCGCAAGCGTCCGCATTAATGATGCCACCACCCGCCACAATCAGAGGACGCTCAGCCGCCTGTAGCATGGCGATGGCCTTCTCAATCTGAGGCCGAGTGGCGGCTGGTTTGTAGACCGGAAGCGGCGCGTACGTATCAACATCAAACTCAATTTCGGCCATTTGCACGTCGAACGGCAGATCGATCAACACCGGCCCCGGACGACCGGAGCGCATGACGTGAAACGCCTGCTGAAACACACGGGGCACCTGCGCTGGCTCTCGCACCGTAACCGACCATTTGGTCACTGGCTTGGAGATCGACTCAATGTCCACCGCCTGAAAATCTTCCTTGTAGAGCCGAGCGCGCGGCGCCTGACCGGTGATGCAAAGAATCGGGATCGAATCGCCCGACGCGGAATAAAGTCCGGTAATCATGTCGGTGCCCGCCGGGCCAGAGGTTCCGATGCAGACGCCGATGTTGCCGGCTACAGCCCGCGTATAGCCCTCAGCCATGTGTGACGCGCCCTCGACGTGGCGCGCCAGAATGTGCGCGATGCCACCGTGCTTGCGGATCGCGGAATATAGCGGGTTGATCGCCGCACCAGGAACGCCGAAGGCCAATTCGACACCCTCCTTTTCCATCACGTAAACGGCTGCCTGCGCGGCTGTCATTCTCGCCATGATTACTCTCCTTGGGTTCGTTTCCTTTAATGAGCGAAATTTAGAGCAGTGTGCTGCTGGCGTGAAGGTGGCAACGACCCATAACATCTATTCGCAATTGGAATAAGTGACTACACTTCACCCATGGACAGACTGGATGCAATGCAGGTTTTCGTACGCGTAGTCGAGACTGGCAGCTTCTCCAAAGCCGCACAGGAATTTCAGACGACGCAACCTACGGTGACCAAGCAGGTCGCGGCACTGGAAGCACGTTTAAAGGTGCGACTCTTGAATCGCAACACGCGTGGCGTTAGCCTCTCGGAGCCAGGCGCTTTGTTCTATGAGCGCTGCAAGCAATTGCTGCAAGACGCCGAGGCGGCGGAACAAGCCACGCGTGCCGCACATAGCGAGGCACAGGGCACCTTGCGTATAGGCACGTCGGTTGCGTTCGGGCGGCGAACCATCGTGCCGCTCACCCTCGAATTCATGGCGCTGCACCCGCAGATTCGCGTGGATCTCTCGTTTGAAGATCGCTACGTTGATTTAATCGCGCAGGGTATTGATGTGGCGCTGCGCATGGGGAAGCTGGCCGATTCCAGCCTGGGCGCGCGCTATCTGGGCAATAACCCGTGGACCGTAGTGGCGACGCCGTCTTATCTGAAATCTGCTGGAGCGGTGAAGCGTCCCGGCGATCTGTCGCGACACAACGCGCTCGTCTATAGCAGCGTGCAGGGCGACGATGTATGGCACTTTACGAGCCCGAGAGGCGAGCGGTTCGCGACGCCTGTTAGTGGACGCTTCCGATCCAACAACCTTTCGGCCGTTTTGGCTGCCTGCCGCGAAGGCCTGGGCGTGGCGGCGCTGCCGCGCTATGTCGCGTCCGAATCGCTGCGCTCGGGAAAGGTCGTTGAACTATTGAAGGACTTCCAGTTGCCCGATCAGGAACTGCATGCTGTTTTTCCGTCACCGAAACGCGTGCCCGCCAAAGTATTGGCCTTTGTGAGCTTTGTGCAAAGCAGATTCGTTGACGGTTGGTGGAATGCAAGAACTAGCGATGTCAAATAGGGCCTATAAACCTGCAAGGATGTGTGAAATAGGCCTTGCTCGCTAGACTTACGCGATACGAGAAAACAATTAAGGACACCTCTAGAAATGCGTTTTTGGGGATGCAGTGTTAGAAGTCCGGAGTGCAGCAACCGGAATGTACGCTCTGGTACATGAGGATTGCGAGTACCGCGCGACGACACAATGCGCCCCACAAACGAATTTTTAGACGTGCCCTTGTATGACCTGGACTCCTGAATACCCGCGCGACATGACTGGCTACGGGCGCAACCCGCCTCACGCGAAGTGGCCTAACCGCGCAAAAATCGCCATCAACTTCGTGCTCAACTACGAAGAGGGTAGTGAGAACAGTGTGCTGCACGGTGACCCTGCTTCGGAAACATTTCTTTCGGAGGTCGCATTTGCGCAGGCGTTTGAGGCGCGCCATCTGTCGATGGAATCGATGTACGAGTATGGCTCGCGCGCTGGTGTGTGGCGCATTTTGCGTGAGTTCGCGAAACGCAATTTGCCACTGACGGTGTTCGGGGTTGCGTGGGCGCTCAAACACAATGAAGAAGCGACCCAAGCGTTTTGTGAGCTCGGCCATGAGATTGCCTGCCACGGCCTGCGCTGGATTCACTATCAGCACATGGGTGAAGAGCGCGAAAAGCAATACATGGCGCTTGGCACGCAGATGATTAAGGAGATGACGGGTGGGCAGTGGCCTTACGGCTGGTACACCGGACGCGATAGCCCGAACACCAAACGCCTGGTAATTGCGCAGGGCGGTTACGAATACGACAGCGACTATTACGGCGACGACTTGCCGTTCTACCTGCCGGTGCTGATGCGGGACAGCAAAGTGCAGCGCCAGCTCGTCGTGCCCTACACACTAGACGCGAACGACATGAAGTTTTCGTCTGCGGCGGGTTTCAACAATGGGCAGGACTTCGCGCAGTATCTGATTGATACGTTTGACGTGCTCTACGCCGAAGGCCAAGAAGCGCCGAAGATGATGAGCGTCGGTATGCACTGCCGTTTGCTTGGAAAACCGGGGCGTATGGCGGGCTTGATCAAGTTTCTGGATCACGTCGAGAAACATGATCGCGTGTGGGTCACGCGGCGCATTGACATAGCGCGGCATTGGCGCGCGGTACATCCGGACACGGGAGGCGTAGCGTGAAATTTGGAACAGAAATTCTCAGGCAGGCTGACGTACTCGCCGCATTCACCGAAGACGCGTCTCAGCTCACACGCACGTATCTATCCAAAGAACACAAGCAGGCGGGTGACTACCTGATTGGCCTCATGCGCGACGCAGGCATGACCGCTGGCTTCGATTCGCTCGGCAACATCGTGGGCCGCTACGAAGCGGGCGTGCCGTTCGCGCCAGTGGTGATGACGGGATCGCATCAGGACAGCGTTCGCAACGCTGGAAAGTATGACGGTCTGTTTGGCATCCTCTCGCCCATCGCCTGTGTGAAGGAACTCAATGGGCAGGGCAAACGCTTGCCGTACACACTCGAAATTGTTGGCTTCGGAGATGAGGAAGGCGTGCGCTTCCCAGCCACGCTGATCGGCAGCAAAGCGATGGCCGGGCTGTTCGACCCGGCTTGGCTCGACAAGACCGACGCCAACGGCGTGAGCATGCGACAAGCGATCAACGAGTTTGGCGGCGATGCCGAAAAGTGGCGCGAACTGGATCGTCGCAACGGCGCACCCAACAGCGCACATGGCGAGGTGATTGCCTTTGTCGAGTCGCATATCGAGCAGGGCCCGGTGCTGCTAAACGAAGGGCTCGCCGTCGGTGTGGTCACCGCAATCGCTGGCGCGACACGCCTGCGCGTAACCGTCACCGGTCTCGCCGGGCATGCCGGCACAGTGCCGATGGGTGCGCGGCAGGACGCGCTCACGGCCGCCGCTGAAATGATCCTGTTCGTTGAAAGCCACTGCTCAAAGAATTCGGGCCTCGTCGGCACGGTGGGTATCATGAGCGTGAAGCCAGGGGCCGTTAACGTGATCCCGCAGGATGTCGAATTCACCATCGACGTACGCTCGAGCGAAGATGCGCGGCGCGCGAGCGCGGTCAACGCGATCACCGAGGAATTTGCGATCATTGCGAAGCGCCGCAACGTCGTCGTCGCAACCCATCTCTTCTTTAGCAGCAATGCCGCGCCCTGCGACGCGGGTCTGCAAAAGCAGTTCGAGCAGGCCATCGCTGCGCACGGCATCGCCCCACGCTATCTGCCTAGCGGCGCGGGCCACGACGCGATGGTGTTCCCCGCCGTTGCCGCAACCGCCATGCTCTTCGTGCGTTGCGGCAATAACGGCATCAGCCACCATCCTTCCGAAACAATGACCGCCGAAGATGCGGAGATCGCGACTTCCGTGTTGCTGCATTTTTTTGAGCACTACCAGCCGCCACAATTTTCAGCCTCCAACGCGCAACGCGTTGATCGACAAATTTAGACCCATCATGACCACCGAACAGACCATCGCGCAATACATTGATGCGCACCATGCCGAGCAAATCGAATTTCTTCGGCAGATCGTGCGCGTACCGTCCGACACACCGCCCGGCAACAACAATCCACCCGCCGAAAAGGCCGCGGAACTGCTAACCGCCAAGGGCTACAAAGTTGAGCGCTTCGAGGTGCCAGAGCAGCGCGTACGCGATTACGGCATGCAATCGGTCACCAATCTGATTATTCGCCACAAGTTCGGTATTGGCGGCCCGACGATTGCGCTCAATGCGCATGGCGACGTAGTACCGCCCGGCGACGGTTGGTCGTTCGATCCGTACGGCGGCGACGTGAAAGACGGTCGCATGTACGGGCGCGGCGTTGCCGTGAGCAAGAGCGATATTGCGAGCTTCACGTTTGCGCTGGACGCGTTGCAAGCCGCAGAGAAAGCGGGCGCAAAACTCAACGGTACGGTCGAGCTTCATCTCACCTACGACGAAGAATTTGGCGGTCTGGTCGGCCCCGGGTACTTGCTGGAGATCGGCGCGACCAAGCCGGATTACGTGATTGGCGCAAGCTTCAGCTACGCGATCGTCACTGCGCACAATGGCTGCCTGCAATTTGAAGTCACCGTCCACGGAACCGCAACTCATGGCTCGATGCCCGAGACTGGCAACGACGCGCTACAAGCCGCCAACGCGATCCTCAACGCGATTTACGGCAAGCTGCCCGACCTCGGCAAAAACAAGTCAAAGGTGGCAGGCATCACCTCACCCACCATGCTGGTCGGCCAGATCAATGGCGGCACCAACACCAACGTCGTGCCCGGCAAAGTCGTGCTGAAGATGGACCGTCGCATGATTCCCGAAGAGAATCCGGCAGAAGTCGAAGCACAGGTTCGCGCCATCATCGAGGGCGCAGTCGCAGGCAAAACTGGAATTCGCGTCGAGATCAAACGCCTCTTGCTTGCCAACGCGATGAAGCCCGTCCCCGGCCAAGCACCGCTAGTTGCAGCGTTGCAACGGCATGGTGAGCGTGTTTTCGGCGAACCGATCCCCGCGATCGGTGCGCCGCTCTACACCGACGCGCGGCTCTACGGAGAGGCGGGAATTCCCGTCGTGCTTTACGGCGCTGGCCCGCGTACCGTGCCGGAATCCAACGCCAAGCGAGCGGACGAAAATCTGCTGCTGGAAGATCTGCGCAAAGCGACGCAAGTGGTGGCTTGCTCCGTTGCGGAGCTGCTTGTCAAGGCTTAAGTTACGATGTCAGCTTTTCCAGAAACGTCATACTGCACCGGGGCTGAACGCCATAAACGTCGTAAGTCGATAGCAGCGCTTTTCGACATGCTGCCCCTATAAAACGTGGGTTTCAGCAAAAAGTTGATCGGATTTTGTTCGCTCAACTTATGCGCTCGGGCAACATCAGGCCTTAGCGACGTCGGCGGGAGTTCAGTCGAGCCATTTAGCGAACAACTCGGTGCCAACCCTCGGCGTGTGAAAAGTGTTCACCAGCGCGCTTTCATCGGCGCAGCCCAGCGACATCCCGCAGACGAGCATCTCTTCGTCACCTGCGCCGACAATGGGCAGAATAATTTTGCTGAAACCATTCCACGCCGCCTGCGGGCAAGTGTGCAGCCTGCGCGCCCGAGCCGCGATCATGATGTTTTGCAGAAACATACCGCAGTCCACGAGACTGCCGCGCCCCATCACGCGATCAATCGTGACGAACAGCCCGACGGGCGCATCAAAAAATTTGAAATTGCGCTGATGCTGCGCATGCATCGCGTCCTTGTCACCCTTGGTGATTCCGAGCAGGCCGTACAGGCCCCATCCGTTTTCGCGGCGGCGATCAATGTAGGGGCTCACCCATTCTTCGGGGTAGTAGTCGTACGATTCGCGATACTCCGAGGCGAGCGCAGGATTCGCGCGAATCGCATCATGCGCAGAACAAACCTCCGTCACGATTCGATCTCGCGTCGCTCCCTTCACCACGTAAACGTGCCACGGTTGCGTGTTGGTGCCGCTTGGCGCGCGTGACGCCACTCGCAGAATGTCAGCAATCGTTTCCCGCGGCACCGGCGTTGGCAAAAACATCCGCGCGGAGAATCGGCTCTCGATGGCCGCATCCACGCTCGCCTGATCACGGATCACCGTGCTGACTTGCAACGTGCTCACGCGTGGCCTCTAGTAGCCGACGGCACCACCATCGCGGCGACAATCACTGCCCGCCACGTAGCCGTCGTCAGTCTTCCAGATGATCTGCCCGGAACCGAAATCCATGTAGCTGTCCTTGTTCTGCTTAAGCACATGACCACGTTGAACCAGCGATTCGCGCACTGCCGCTGGCGTCCACGGCTCAAGGTCAACCTCAAGGCCTTTCTCAACGCGGAAGCGCGGGCCGTCGAGCGCAGCCTGCGGGTTCTCGCCGAAATCGATCATGCGAATCGCCGTCTGCAAATGACCTTGTGGCTGCACATGGCCGCCCATCACGCCGAACGCGCTCTGCGGTTGTCCATCCTTCAGGATGAAACCCGGAATGATGGTGTGGAATGGACGCTTGCCACCGGCAACGCAGTTCGGATGCGCCGGATCGAGCACGAAGCCACAAGCGCGGTTTTGCAACGAAATGCCGTCGACCACCACACCCGAGCCAAAGCCCATGTAATTCGACTGGATGAACGAAATCATCATGCCGCTCTCGTCCGCCGCGTTCAGGTACACCGTACCGCCGCGCAGCTCTGCGCTCGGTGAAAAATCCTGTGCGCGCTTCATGTCGATGAGCCTGGCGCGACGCTTCAAAAACTCGCGATCCAGCATCGCAGCCGGCGACACATTCATGAACGCAGGATCAGCCACCTGCGCATGCACGTCACGGAAAGCGAGCTTCATCGCCTCAATCGACAGGTGCCAGTAATCGGGATGATCCGGGCCGAGCGTTGCGGCGCTCCGCTTGCGCACGTCCTGGAGGATCGCGATGGCGCGCGTCAGCAATGCGGGTTGATGCGAGCGGCCCAACGTTGAGCCGAGTTGTGCGCGCAGCCGCAGCGTGA
>JBBRVM010000144.1:0-8353 GCA_038246865.1 Burkholderiales bacterium | reverse complement strand
GCACTCAATGTCTGGGTGCGCTTGTGCCCATGGGCGCTAGCGCTCTTGCACTCCCTTAAGCTTGTCGCGGACGGTTGATTCCGCGAGGTTGTATTTAATCGCGAGGACTTTCGCCGCTTGATTCTTCGAAATCCCAAGCGCTAGGAAGTCGTTGACTAACTTTTCTGAAGTCGAGCGGCGGCTTTGCGCCGAAATCGCTGCAAGCTGTCTGGCAGCAGTTGATGCATCCGGGGTGGCACCGGTCGGGTGAGGCGGTTCGCTCACATGAATGCCAAGTTTGTAGCCGTAGTAGTAAAGCGCGGTGCTTAGCGCGTCAGATGCCCAAAAGAGAGATTTTGAGACTGTCTGTAAGTCTCGGACGGCGATTGCTTCCATCGCGACGTCAAACCAGACGACGGCTGCGCCCGCGAGCAGACTCGCCGGATCGCCTTCAATGTGCCGTCGGCTCAGATCAAGGGCGTATTGGTGGAGAGATTGAACAACCTGAGGACCGAAAGGAATCAGCTCCTGACAGTTCGGGTTCCGTATCAAATCAATGTCTTGCCAATTCTGCGAAAGAAGCGCGTTTCGAAACTTGTCGGCCTCGAAGTCAAGTTCTAGCGGCGCAGTTAGCTCTTCGGTGACGCGTGTGCAGTACAGCAGCGATGTTGCAAGTATTGCGCGTGGGAAGTACTCCGCGACTCGCTGTATCACCGCCCTGCTAGCCTCAGGCTCGCTAGTTCGGCTTTCCGGGTCGCTATTTCCTGCGATTCGCCACGCCAAAGTAATTTGTCTCGCGATATCATGATCCGCGTTGGTGAAGTTGCGCCACCCGATAACAAAATCTGATGTGCCGTCGCGATCAAAAGGAGCGACAACCAAAGCCCTGAGTCGAGCCTTGTCCGTGGGGGCTGCAACCTTGTTGGCCAAATCAAATGGAGACGGTGCATTGTCTGACTCCAGCGCGTCCTCTGCGAGAGCCAAAACATCTTTGATCGACGTCGGTGATTGCGCACCGACCACATTTAGGCCGCACGTTGTAGTCTCGCGAGATTGTTTCACTTCATGCGATCTCATTGCGAAGGCCCTCCAAGTAGTCCGCCCAGCGTTGCATCATCGCCCGCCGTTCTGGAAGGTGGGCCGTTCTGTTGTATGCCCGTCCGTTGGGATCGCGTACGGCGTGCGCCAACTGGTGTTCAATCAGGTCAACGCGCACATTCAGCACTTCGTCCAAAATCGTTCGCGCCATAGCCCGAAAGCCGTGCCCGCTCATTTCTTCCTTGTCGATGCCCATGCGCCGCAGCGCTGCGAGGATCGCGTTATCGCTCAATGGTTTGCCTTCGCCGCGTGCGCTGGGAAACACGTAGCGCCCATGTCCCGTGAGCGGTTGCAGCGCCCGCAAAATCTCTACAGCTTGCCGCGCCAGCGGCACGATATGGTCTGCCTTGGTCTTGGTGACAAAGTAGCGCCATTCGCCCGCGTCTAGTTCAATGTGTGCCCACTCCGCATGGCGCAGTTCGCCGGGGCGTACAAAGAGCAACGGCGCGAGTTTCATGGCTGCGCATACGGTGGCGGTGCCGGAATAGCCGTCGATAGCCCGAAGCAATCCGCCCACTTGCCGTGGGTCGGTGATGGCTGCGAAGTGTTCGCCTTGCACTGGCAGCAAAGCGCCGCGCAAATCGGCGGTAATGTCGCGCTCCGTGCGTTGCGTTGCCACGGCATAGCGGAACACCTGTCCGCACTCTCCGAGCGCACGGTGCGCCGTTTCAACCGCGCCACGCGATTCGATAACGCGCAGCGCCTTCAGCAGGTCTATGGGCTTCACCTCCGCAATTGCCACGCTGCCCAATGTCGGGAACAGATCACGCTCGAATCGGCGAATCACTTTGACCGCGTAGCTGGGGGCAAGCGTCGGCCCGTGTGACGCGAACCACTCGCGGGCGATCACTTCAAAGCTATTCGCCGCGCGCTCTGCGCGGGCGTCCTTGGTGGCTTGCCGCTGCGCGCTGGGGTCAATCCCTCGCGCAACCATTTTGCGTGCGTCGTCGCGTGCTTCGCGGGCTATCTTCAGCGGTGTGTCGGGATAGGTTCCGAGCGACAAGGATTTTTCCTTGCCTTCAAACCGATATTTCAACCGCCACCACTTGCCGCCGGATGGAGTGACCAACAGAAACAAACCGCGCTCATCGAAAAGCTTTTGGGGCTTGTCGCTTGATTTGGCGCTACGCACGGAAACATCGGTAAGCGACACGGAGTTTCTCCTATGGGGGTAACTAGTTTTGGGGGTAACAGTTTTAGGGGCAGGCGAGTTACCCCCAGAAGTTACCCCCAGATAGAATCGGCTCTTGCTGGACTATGTTACCCCCAATAAGACGAAAAAGCATTAAAAAACCCGCACTTAGGCGGGTTTATCGGACTGCATCGGACGGTGTGAAACGGGCTGTTGGTGGAGAGGCGGAGGATCGAACTCCCGACCTCCGCATTGCGAACGCGGCGCTCTCCCAGCTGAGCTACCCCCCCAACGAATTTTTATTATGCCACGGCTTGACGGTGAAATTTCCGTCCTGCCATTCCAGGTGCCCGTAGTCCTGTTGCCAGTCCGTCATCACCCAGCGCTCGCGTCCATCGGCTAGTGTGTGATGCGCAGGGCGGTGGGTGTGGCCGTGAATCAGCGTCGTCGCCTGATGCGCGTTCATCGCAGCCATCGCGGCGTCGGGGTTTGCGTCCATGATGTTCATTGCGGTCAGGGCCTTGTGAGCTTCGCTCTTGCCGCGCAGGGTTCGCGCGATGAAATTCCGCATCGCGGTGGGCAGGGAATTGCCGATGATGCGGAACGCGTTGGTGCGCAAAATACGGCGCACACGTTGGTAGCGAACGTCGTCGACACAAAGCTCGTCGCCATGCATCAACAGCACGCGCCACCCGCCAAGATCAATGACCGTTTGTTCGTCAAGTAACGTGGCTCCGCACGCCGCTGCGAACTCGCGACCGATCATGAAGTCACGGTTGCCGCGCGCGATGAATATCTTTGTTCCCGCCGCACTTGCCGCGGCAAATTGTGCAGCGATGCGTTGGGCGTACGGGTTGCCTGGCAGCATCGCATCCCCGAGCCAGACGTGCAGCAAGTCACCCAATACATAGAGCGCATCGGCTCCCGGCACTACGGCTCGCATGAACGCATCGAACCGTGCCTGAGTCTCGACGTCTGGCTCGTTTAAATGCAGATCAGAAATGAAAATCGCGCGCATCGAAGTCACCGCCTGGGTGAATCAAAGCGCGCGATTGGCGCAACCAACGCGGCGGTGTGTGACAAGCGCTAGACGATGGTCGCTTTGCTCACAAGGACGTCTTCGACCGGCACGTTCTGATGCCCGCCAATCGTGCTGGTTTTTACGTTCTTGATTTTTTCAAGCACGTCAGTGCCGCTGGCGACTTTGCCGAATACCGTGTAGCCCCACGAGTTGCCGTTGGGTGCTTTGAAATCAAGGAAAGCGTTATCGGTCACGTTCACGAAGAATTGCGATGAGCCAGAATGGGGGTCACCAGTGCGCGCCATGGCGACCGTGTACATCGTGTTCTTGAGGCCCGCAGCGCTGGTTGCGACGCCTTCGTGCTCAATCGGCTCACGACCGGACTTCTGTTTCATACCGGGCTCGAAGCCACCGCCCTGAATCATGAATCCGTCGATCACGCGATGAAAAATCGTGTTGTCGTAATGTCCGTCTTTGACGTATTGCAGAAAGTTAGCAGCCGTCTTCGGCGCGTTGACTTCGTCGATGTCAAGCGTGAAGTCTCCTTGGCTGGTGGTGAATTTAACGAGGGCCATTCGGCGTCCTTTATTTCTTTGTAATGAGAGTAACTTTTTCGATGACGACAGGCGTCTGCGGTGCGTTCTGATATTGGGCTTTGTTGGCCGTCGCGACATCGGCGATTTTGTCGACGACTTCAATGCCGCTAACTACTTTGCCGAAGGCGACGTAGCCGAAGCCATCACGAGACGGAAAGTTCAGCATGTCGTTGTTGCCGTGGTTGATGTAGAACTGCGCGGTGGCGGAGTGAGGGTCGCCAGTGCGTGCCATGGCGATGGTGCCACGATCATTTTTAACGCCCGCTTTGAGCGCCATTTCAGCTTCGTTCTTGATCGGCGCTTTGGTCGATTTTTCTTTCATGTCGGCAGCGAAACCGCCGCCTTGCACCATGAAGCCTTTGATCACACGGTGAAAAATGGTGCCGTCGTATTGCCCGCTCTTGACGTATTCGAGAAAGTTGGCCACCGTGTTGGGCGCAGCCGCAGGTTCGAGCTCAATGACCATCGAGCCCAGATTGGTTTTGAGTTCCACGCGCGGCTTGTCTTGCGCATATGAAGCAGTGAGTGCGAGCGCGGCTGCGCTGATCGCGAGTAAACGTGCGAGAGTTTTCATAGTTTTGCTAGTCGAGAGAAAAGATTAAGCCGAGCCTTCGTAGATGATCTGCCAGCGACCATCGATCAGCTGCCAAAGTTGGCGTTTGCGGGTCTGGCCGTTCAAATTGCTGCTCTGGTAGTTTTGGTCGAAAGTGACAATTGCCAGATTTTTTTCACCAGGATATTGCACGGCGGACAATTCGGAGAGTTCGATCTTCGCCCATTTTTTCGCAGCATTGACGGCGGTTTTCTGTGCGCGCCATTCAGCAATGTATTGGGTGTCGCTGGCGAAGTTTTCCGAGTAATGTTGCAGGTAGCGCGGCGTGTCGAGCGCCTGCCAGTCGCTGCGCCATCGTTCAACGGCAGTCAGCAATCCCTGCGCCTGTTTGCCCGCCGCGTCACGATCCACCCACTCGACGGTTTGCGCGATGATGAATGGCGTGCGACCCGCTGTGATGAACTTTTCTATGAGCTTTAAATCGGGGTTTGACACCACGACACATCCGTCGCTCGCCCGAGGCGCACGCGCATACGTGTTGCTTGGCACGCCGTGCAACCAGATACCGAATCCGTCGCGGCCCTGTCGCTTGTCCCACACGTTTGGATAGTCGAGCGGGAAGGCACCGGCGCCGTAAAAATCGGTCAATTTCTGAGGAGAAATCGTGCCCATCAAGGTGTATGCGCCAAGCGGCGTGCGTTGGTCGCCTTCGCGCGCTTTGCCGCCGCCTGCCTTGCCGATCGTTGCATAAAAATCAGCGACGCGGATCAGGCGACCGTTCTGATTTTGTAGTACGTAGAGGCGCGACTTATCGACGTCGATGACCAGCGCGTATTGCTGAGACGCGGGCAGTCGCCAGAAATTTGCCGGGATGAATTCCGGTTTGGCAACTTCTCTTTCGCGTAGCACGCGCGCTGAGGCTTCAGCGCGCAATCCAGTGAGCTGGTCGGCGATTTCGCTGGTATTGCCGAGACTCAAGAGCGGCTTCGCTTTCGCCAGCCAGAGATCGCCCTGAACGAGATGCGCCAGGCGGAAATTGGGATGACGAACGAGCAATTCGTCAATAGTTTGCCGCGCCAGATCAAGTTTGCTCAGTCGCACTTCGCGCAGCGCCTTCAATAGCAGCGTCTCCGCATCGCTGAAGCCAATGCCGCCGCCACCCATGACGCCGGAAGGCAAGGCCACCAGCATCGTGGCGAGGCTAATCTGCGCGAACCTCACCGCCACGCGCCGTGAGCGCGATGGAGTGTGGGTTTTGAGGGGGGGGCGCGTCATCCGAATCGAAAATCGAACTTAACCGACGCGCTCGCGCGTGATCAGCCACGCCGAGCCTTCCTTGACGAGGGTCAGCGTTTTGCGTGAACGTGTTTGCAGCGAATCTGAGTTGTAGGCCTGACGGAAGGTTACTTTCGCCTCGGTTGCCGAGGTCATTTCGACGATTGCGCCGAGTACTTCAACTTTGATGCGGCGAGGTGCTGTGACGCGTTCACGACGAGCCGCGCTCCATGCGCTGCGCGACGTGCCGTCGTCGGGTTTGAACGACGTTGAGTAGACTGCCAGATAGCCGTCTGGATTCTTGCCGGACCACTCTGCAGCCCATTTATTGACGGCGCGCAATACGTCGGCGCTGCCGTCGGCGGGTGCAGCGGCAACCGCAGGCGCTGGCGCGGCCTTCGCGGGCTCAACTTTCGTGGCTGTCGCAGGAGCGGCGGCTGGAGCAGGGACAGCTTTCGGTGGCGTCGCGGCAGCAACGGTGGCTGCTACAGGCGCCGCTGGGGGCGGCGTGAGCGTTGTCGGGCGCGTTGCGGGCGGCACTGCACTGGCGGGAGTCAACGTCGCGGCGCTGGCGACAGGGCGCGGGGCCGTGTTGGCTTTCGGGTTGGTCGAGAACAGGTCGCGCACCAGATTCAGCTTGGTAGCGACGGTGCCGTTGCCTTTGTCGAGCTGGAGCGCTTTGTCGTACGCCTGACTGGCGAGCTTGGCGTAAATGTCGCCCAAATTCTCATGGGCGGTGGAATAGGTGGGGTGAGTTTGTATCGCCAATTCAAGCGCGACACGTGCTTTCTCAAACTGTCCTTTAGAGCTGTAGAGCACCGCCAAATTGTTATACGGCTCGGGCAGCTCCGGGTAATCCTCGGTTAATGACTGAAACGTGGTGATCGCATCATTGGTCTTGCCGAGCTCCGCCTGAGCGAGGCCGCGAATGAAGCGACCCACAGCGTCTTTAGGCTTGCTGGTGAGGTAAACATTGACGCGATCAAGCGCTTGTTGAGACTGTCCCGCTTTCAGTATCCGGTTGATGTCCTGTAAATCGCTGTTTTGTGCCGCAGTTTGCGCGGCGGCGCCCATGCTGAAGGCGAGCACCGCTACGGTCACAGCAATACGCAGTGGTTTCTCGGCGGCAAAAGTGCGGAACAGGGTCATGTCAGTGATGTCCAGAAAATCGTATCGAATTCACTTCGAATTTTAGTACGCTCTTGTCCAATAAGGTTCCAGCGGCAGGCGCGATACTACGTTACCCATGCTGTGAGGGGTGCCATAGCGCTGCTAATCCGCGCGAAAACGCGTCAACGTGTCTTCAATTAGCGCGCGCGCAATGGAAATTCGAGGTGGCAATTGTGGCAAGTTGTCAGCGTGGAACCAGCTAGCTTCAGCGATTTCGTGACCGTTCGGCGTTAACGCGCCGCTGGCGTACTCTGCCGTGAAAGCGATCATCAGTGAGTGTGGGAACGGCCAGGACTGCGATGAAAAGTAGCGCAAATTGGTGACTTTGATGCCGACTTCTTCTTCCACCTCCCGGTGCACCGCATCTTCAATGCTTTCACCGGCCTCAAGAAACCCTGCCAGCGCGCTATAGCGGCCCGCCGGGAAACTCACATTTCGCGCGAGCAAAATCTCTTTTCCGCGCGTGACCAGACACATCATCGCCGGAGAAATTCGCGGGTACGCGGTGTGACCGCACGCTGGACAGCGTCTGGCACGTTCGTTTTCGTCACGCGTCGTAGCCGTCGCGCAAACGCCGCAGTAACGATGCGTACGATCCCAATCGGCGATCTGCGACGCCCGTCCGGCAATCGCAACGAGATCGTCGGGCATCACACCAAAGAGGCTGCGCAAGCCCGCCCAGCGCGCGCCTTCCGGTGCCAGAGCGTCAGCCGCAACGCGTTCCACCGCAATCAATTGAGCGTTCCAGCGGCCCACAATAATGGCGTCTTCAGCAATCACACCCACAGTGGTGACTGGCTGTGC
The DNA here is from genome assembly GCA_038246865.1 of Burkholderiales bacterium. GTDB lineage: Bacteria > Pseudomonadota > Gammaproteobacteria > Burkholderiales > Casimicrobiaceae > Casimicrobium. The sequence continues at coordinate 725 of JBBRVM010000144.1, read as the reverse complement.
TCCTGACTCACTGACAAGCAGCTCGGTATTGCGAAAACAGAGCCGCAAAACCTTGTTTTCGTCGAAATTTGCTTCGAGGGAAGTTTGGCTAAGCAAAGTGAATTCGTCAGGACTTTTCAACATTTCGGACGTTTTTTCTTCGTTGGTGGCGTTGGAAGCGACAATCGTGCAACGGTCTTCGCCAGCTTTTTTCTGAAATTGCCATCAGGTTTTTGAAACGCCGCTCAGCGCAGAACATGCCGAATTTTGTCAGTTTTTGTAGTTTTTCTGTGATTTAACAGCTTTTTGATGAAACTTATACTGAATAAGGGGCTGGTGGCGTAAAAAATAACAAGTCGACTATTCAAGTATCGGGCCCTTATCCCATAAGCAGCGAGCTTTTTGACTCAGAGTTTCTGTCGACGGCGGGGTGACTATTCACGTCACACTTCTCAATCCTTGTCTTATGATGACGTCATAAGATGTTGATTTGATTGAGCAATATTTGTGAATTTCACGTGCCAAACGCAGAGTAAAGCAGTTACATTCAATCTTGCGCTCAAATCTGCCACAATGATTTGGGGCGACTGTCACTATAAGACTAATCAGTCGAGGACACTAGGGTGGACACATTGAACTGCGCTAAACAGCTACGGGGCGACCTTTTAAACAATCTGCGCGTTAGCGTGGTCGAACGGTTTGCCGCCTGGTGCGACGCAAGTCGCCTGCTCGCCAAGATGAGCGTC
>JBBRVM010000143.1:0-8358 GCA_038246865.1 Burkholderiales bacterium | reverse complement strand
TGGCGCGGCGGCTGCCGTCGGAATACAGCCTGGTCGCGAGGATGCCGGGCACTTCAGAGCGCGTGAGCACCACGGCCCCTGCCCCATCACCAAACAAAACGCAGGTAGTACGATCCTGCCAATTGAGGATTCGCGAGTAAATTTCGGCGCCGATGACCAGTGCGTTTTTGTACGCGCCGTTCGACACCATTTTGTCGACGATGGACAGCGCATAAACGAAGCCGGAGCAAACAGCCTGAATATCAAACGCGACGGCGTTTTTCGCGCCGAGCTTGTCTTGCACGATGCAGGCGGTGCTGGGGAAGATGACATCGGGCGTCGTGGTTGCAACGACGAGAAGATCGATATCAAGCGCTTTGAGGCCCGCGGCTTCGAGCGCCCGCTGCGCCGAGATGCGCGCGAGGTCGCTGGTTTCCTCGTTATCGGCGGCAATGTGTCGCGCCCGAATGCCGGAGCGCGTGCGAATCCAATCGTCGGACGTGTCGACAAATTTCGACAGATCGTCGTTGGTAAGGATTTTTTCCGGAAGGTAGCTTCCGGTCGAGATAATTTTGGTGAACACGGGTGGCAGATTCACAGCGAGGATGCTGATTTAATCAGCAAACGTGCCGATGCAGAAACGCACGCCAAGAGTGCGCGAACGGGGGCTAACTGTTGCTAACAACGGAGGCGGTTTGGGTAGAAGCCGCCTGCGTATGAAACGCGGTGACACGCTCGGTCAGCTCGGCAATCAGGTTATGACGCGCTTCATCATCGGCACGCTCAATGGCGGTGACGAAGCCGGGCACATCGGCCCCACCATGACTCTTGACCACGATTCCGCGCAGACCCAGCAGCGTCGCACCATTGTGCTGCGACGGGTCAAGGCGACCTTTGAAACGCTTCAACACCGGATAAGAGAAAGCCGCGGCCGCCTTCGACAGCGGCGTTCGGGCAAACTCTTCGCGCAGCATTTGCGTCATCAACCGGGCCAGACCTTCAGAAGACTTGAGCGCGACATTGCCGACAAATCCGTCGCAGACAACGACGTCCACTTTGTCTGCGTAGATGTCAGTGCCTTCGATATTGCCGATGAAATTCAGGTCTGTCGCGCGAATCAACTCAGCCGCCGCTTTGACGATTTCGTTGCCCTTCATGTCTTCTTCGCCAATGTTCAAAAGGCCCACCGTCGGGCGAGCTTTTTGCGTTAGCGTCGACGAGAGCGCCGCGCCCATGATGGCGAATTGCAGCAGATGTTCAGCGGTGCAATCAACGTTTGCGCCGAGATCGAGCATCAGCGCACCGTAGTCAGCGTCTTTACCGTGGCCTTTAAGCGATGGCATGACTGACGCAATTGCGGGTCGGTCGATGCCGGGCAACGTCTTTAGAACGAATCGTGCGGTGGCCATCAAAGCCCCCGTATTGCCTGCACTCACGCAAGCGTCGGCACGCCCGTCCTTGACCGCGTTGAGCGCGAGGCGGAGGCTCGAATTTTTCTTGTTTTTGAGTGACAGCGCTGGCGATTCATCCATGCCAACCACTTCGGTGGCGACGACATGCGTCACGCGACGGGCATCGGCGACAGGGATGGTTTTTTCGGCAATCGCCAGAGACGACTGAAGCCCCACCAGCACGACATGCGCGTCGGGGCGTCTGGCGAGAAATGCGGCTGCGGCGGGCAGTGTGACTGCCGCGCCGTGGTCGCCCCCGTCTACATCAATGGCGATGCGCATTGGTGCAGACAGTGCGGGGCTCGGCGACCGGAACCGTGTTCAGCAGCGGCTTAAGCCGACTATTCGTCAGCTTTGGTCTGCACAACCTTCACGCCACGGTAGAAACCGGTGGGGCTGATGTGGTGACGACGATGCACTTCGCCGGTCGTTGGCTCAACACCCAGATTCGGCGCGGTGAGACCATTGTGAGCGCGGTGCATGCCACGTTTTGAAGGGGATTTTTTGTTTTGTTGAACGGCCATGATTGACTCCTGATTCGTACTTACGTAACTATTGAAACTAACTTAACTAAATTCGTGCGTGCGAGGCGCATCGGCTGCGTCGCACTTTTGGCATCTCGGCACGTAAGGTATCGAGAGCAACAATTCATCTTCTACCAGCTCAAGTGCCGAGGTTTTTTCATTCGCCTCAACACACTCAAACGCTTCATCTTCCCAACTCGCGAGCTGTGCGGCGTCTTGCGCCACATGAATCACTGATCGGGAATTCACAGGCATTTCAAACTCCGCACCGCAAGACTGACAGGTCAAACCCACCGACCCTGCTACCGACACCACAAAACCAATGCGCCCGGAAATCTTGGCCTCCAGGCATCGCACCGAACCGGTAACGGCGTGAACGACGGCATCATCTTCTGTAGCTCGCGCCAGCATTTCGGCACTGAGCGACCCGGCGATGTCGTAACCCAGACGAGCAAATTGCGAGGCGTTCTGGCGATACCTCCAGTCGGCTTCGGTCTTCATTTTCTCGGGTTTTTGGGCGTCTTTGATGCTAATTTTGGCCTCCAGAACGTCGATTCCCAAGACACGAGCCCCGGACTTACGAACCTACACCCGGAAAGACGAAAGCCCACGATTATAACTATTTTCTGAGGACAGCGCTACTACACTTCGAGCTATATGACCTACCCACTCATTCTCGCCTCCACCTCCCGCTATCGCCGCGAACTGCTCGAACGGCTGGCGCTCCCGTTTTCAGTCGATAAACCAGAGGTTGACGAGACGCAGCTTATCGGTGAATCACCTCTTGCAAACTGCCGCAGATTGGCATTTGAAAAGGCCTCCGCCATCGCGACCAAACACCCGGACGCCATCGTCATCGGCTCCGATCAGGTGCTCGACCTCGACGGTGAAGCGATGTCCAAACCCGGCGATTTCGACACGGCGCTGGCTCAGCTCAAGCGCTGCCAGGGCCGCACGCTCGTTTGTTACACAGCGCTTTGCGTGCTGGCACCGGAGCGCGCGCCGCGCATTGACGTGGTACCGACCGAAATCTGCTACCGAAATCTGCCAGACGCGGCGCTAATCGCCTACCTCGAGCGCGAAAAGCCGTTCGATGCCGCTGGCTCGGTGAAAGTCGAAACCAACGGCATTACGCTTCTTTCGGCGGTGAAGAGCGATGACCCGACGGCGATTATCGGGCTACCGCTGATCCGGCTCACGGATTTTTTGCGTGAACTGGGCGCGCTATGAGCGGAACCCTTTACCTCGTGCCCAGTTTATTGGGAATTTGCGACCCGGCTGACGTATTGCCCGCTCGCACATTGCTCATCGCGCGACAACTCTCACACTTCATCGTAGAAACCCCGAAAGTCGCCCGCGCTTTCCTGAAAACTGTATCCCCAGAAAGAGTGATCGCCGACATCGCCATGCTTCCTTGCGATCCGGCCAAAGCAGCCATTGATCAATGTGCAGCGTGGCTCAAAGCGGGCGTTGACGTTGGCGTCGTATCCGATGCCGGCTGCCCCGGCATGGCCGATCCCGGCGCGACGTTTGTAGCGCTTGCGCATCGCATCGGCGCGAGGGTCGTGCCGCTAGTGGGCCCCTCCTCGGTGCTGCTCGGCTTGATGGCGAGCGGAATGAACGGTCAGCTGTTTACGTTTCACGGCTATCTGCCGAGCAAAGCGCCCGAGCGCGACGCGGCACTGAAATCCATCGACCGCCTGGTCAAAACCACAGGCGGCACTCACATTTTCATCGAAACGCCGTACCGCAATGCGCCCATGATTGGCGCCATTCTCGCGACGGTCAGCGGCAACATCGATCTATGTGTCACGCAAGCGCTTTCCACCGCGCAGGAAACCATCGTCTGCAAACAGATCAGCGACTGGACCGACGCGGATCGTATGCGACTTTCGAAGAAAGAGCCTTCGCTTTTTCTGCTAAGCACGCGGCAATAGTCGTCAATTTCGCGTCGAGTACGGAACGAGTTAGTCGACCGCTTTACCGTATAAGTCAGCCTAAACATGGGCTGCGTGCGATTTTTGTCGAAAGTCGAGTTTCCCATAATTCAGTGCCAGCCCTAGCTCAACCGCCATTTCACGGAAAAGCTGCTACGGGTTGATTGACGTCCAAGCGGCAGCGGCGACAATGGCGCATCAATCACGTTTCCTCGACATCGCTTCGATTCAATGTCACCTGCCATTCCGACTGACCTCGTACGCCACGAGCTTGACGCGGTATGCAGCAGCGCGTCGTTTGTGCGCTCGCCGCAACACCAACGCCTGCTGCGCTATCTGGTGCAGGAACTGCTGGCGAATCGTCTGGCCAATCTACGGGAAATTCATCTCGGCGTGCACATATTTGGGCGTGCGGCCGCCCATTTCGATCCCGCCACGGACAGCACCGTTCGGGTAGAAGCGCGGCGCCTGCGGGTGCGGCTGAAGCGCTACTACGCGAACGCCGGAGCCGATGCGCGCGTCGTCATAGAGTTGCCGCTGGGTAGCTACATTCCCGCGCTGCGTTGGGTGCCCCCTTCGACACACGCCGATGATAATGACGAGCTGCGGCCTGTGCTTGCAGTGCTTCCGCTTGACGGTCTGGGTGGCAGCGAAAATGGCGACGTTGCTGCATGGAGCGACGCGCTCACCGAGGAAATCACCGATGCACTCGCCCGCTTGTCCGACCTGCGCGTGGTTGCTCGCACCTCAGCGATGCAATTCAAGAACGTACGCCGTGACATTCGCGAAATTGCACGAGCTTTGTCAGCCGACATCCTCATTGAGGGCAGTCTGCAACAGGAGAATGATCAGTTGCGCGCCATCGTGCAGATCGTGGCCGCCAACGACGGACTGCATCTGTGGTCTGACTCGGTGGTGGGCGCGGCGTCAGCACGCTTTCGTTTTTTTGACACAGTAACAGCGATGGTGCGGGCAGCTTTGCCAAGGGTGATCGCGACGCTGCGTCATGAGCTGGCGGCCAGAGCCACAAGTGCCGGAAATTTACCTGACCACGATTCATCTCATCCGCAGAATCCCGCAACCGAGTCAAGCCCTGTTACACGCATCGTATCCGAAGCGGTGCGAGACCTATTTGAGCGCGGCAATATCGCGATTCGCGTTCGCACGACTGATTCGATTGCGCGCGCCACGGCGCTTTTCGCGCAAGTCACCACCGATGCTCCGGACTTTGCGCGGGGACACGCTGCTTATGCCATCGCATTGTTTCAGCAGGTGGGGATGACCATGCGTGCCGCCGCGGACGTGGCACCGCTGATGCGCTCGGCGTTCGAGACGGCGTTGGCGCTGGATCCGCATCTGCCGGAGGCGCACGCCACGCTCGGCTTGTTTTCGTTCTACTACGAGCACGATTGGCCAAACGCGGAGCGATCCCTGTTGCGTGCGATTCACTTCGGCCCGAACTATGTCTCCGCGCATCGCTCGTATGCGTTCGGGCTGATGTTCATGCGTCGCTTCGAAGAAGCTGAGCGCAGTTTCTCGACCGCGCGAGCGCTCGATCCTCTGGACGCACAAACGCGCGTGCATCACGGCATGCTGCGCCTCTATCAACGCCGCTTTGACGAGGCGCGCGCAGTATTTGGCGACATGCTTGAGGCCAACTCGAACAACGTCATCGCACGCACCCTGTTGGCCTACACCTTTCTGCATTCGGGTGATGCGTCGCAGGCTGAGCAGCATTACCGCGAGACCATTGTTCGCCACCCCGATCTGAGCATCGGTCACTGCGGGCTCGCGGTGACTCTGGCGCAGGTCGGACGCATCGACGAGGCAACGTGCGTGCAAACTGAGTTAGTGGACTATGCCAAAAAATCCTTCGTTTCACCCTATCAATTCGCGATGATCGAATGTGCGTTGGGCAACGATGTTGCCGCGCTTGGCGAACTGGAGCGAGCGGCCGTCGCATGTGATTACAACTTCTTGTGCAGCGCCGTCGATCCCATTTTTGATCGACTGCACGGCTCCGAAGGCTGGACGGCGCTGATGCGACGCTACGGTTTGCCCGAGCACTAAATCCACGGGCACAAGGGTCGCGCCACTTTGTGACTCAAAGTGTGTGTTTGCTGTGCGATTTGTAACCTATCTGTCACCTGCTCTTCGTTGTCTGAGCCCAAGCGAACCTGCACAATGAATTTTCGGCGAATTTCGCCGTTCGGTCGTTCTGCTGTACTCAAAAAGGGGTTTGCATGACACTCGCTACTGCGCTTCAACGTTCACTCCGCGCTGCCCTCGCCGCAGTAGCGACGATGTTGATCGCGCTCGCCGTCTGGGCCGATCCGGCCGACCCCGCTGACCCACGCGTTGCAGCGCTGGCAACTAGCCTCGGCAACAATCCCGCCGCCATTTTCCAGCACGTCCGCGACAACATCGGCATTGAGATTTACACCGGCAGCCTGCGCGGTGCGCGTGGCGTGCTCGCGAGCAGGGCGGGCAACTCGCTGGATCGCGCGAGTCTGACGATTGCGTTGTTGCGCGCCGCCAATCCGGCGATTGAGGCACGCTACGCGCAGGGAACGCTTGCCAGCATTGACGCCGATACACTGGTCGCCCGCATGCTCGGCGATCCGTCACGAATATTGGGTTGCTTCAATCCCGCGCCACGCAGCAATTATTTTGCGCAGTCGAACGAAGTGGCCAACCACTATTGGGTCGAGTATCGCATCGGTTCATCTGGCGTTTTTACCGCGCTCGACACCTCCTTTGCGACAGCCACATCCGGGCAAACATTTACCGTGGCGAGTCAGACCTTTGCCAGCATTCCCGGCAACCTGCGGCACGCGACGCGCATCCGGATGGAAGTGGAAACTTTTACTCAGGCGGCAGCGGCGTTCGGTCTCGCCATTGGAACCAGTACCGTGCTCGATCAGACATTCGAGAGCGCGGATCTGGTAGATCGGTCGGTGAGTGTGAGTCACTTCGTCAACGCGTTTTCGCCACCTGCGCTTGCACTCACCGCGACGCAGAACACCTACTCTCCGTACCTGACGGTTGGCGATAGCCGCACTCAGCTTGCCAACTACAACGTTGTGCGCGGCTCCGACTACAGCGAAATTGTCACCAATTTTCCGCTCGGCAATATCCTTGTCACGGGCATCTTCGTCGTCGTTGACATCAGCGATGCCTCCGGTCAGACCCAGTCATACCGGCGCCCGATGTTGGATCGCATCGGCTACGTCACCCGCACCACGGGCGGTCCCGTATCAATCGATCCGGCCAGTTTGACGCGCCCTGCGCTGACCGAGATTGACGTAATGACGCTTGCGGTGAGCCCGTCGCGGCAGGCGCTGGATGACTTCGTGTCGCGCAAGAGTCGATTGCAGGCACTGCAGACGCAGCTTGCCACATTGCAACCCCTGGTGCTGGCGCTTCCGCCGCCGGGACTGCGCGACGCGACTCAGGACGCCATCGCTCGAGACGTCGCCATTCTCAGTCGCTACGCACTCATTGCTACCAACGAGCTCGCGCTGGCTACTTTTCTCGGCGCGGCGGATCGCCAGATTGATGAGCAATCGCTTCGCACCTTGACCAGAGCTTACATCGCCTCACCGCGCATCACGATTGCGATGTCGCAGTACAAGAATGCAGCGCTGGTCATGTCCATGGACATTCGCAAAAACGATCTTCGCGTCACGTCGTTGCCCGGAATTTCGATCTTCAATTCGCGCAATTTCGAGAGAAACCGGGGGCTTGGCGAGTCGATACTCGAGGGTCAGGTGCTATCTAGTCTCACCGGCGATCCCAACCGCTCGATCTCGTCGGTGCTATCTGCACAGACCGATGCCTCGCGCTACCGGCCCATCACCTCAGCCAATCTGAGCGTCGTCGATTCGCTGAATCTCTCCGCAGAGGCAAAACTGCGCATTCAGGAAGCCGTTCGCGGCGGCTCGGTCGTCCTCGCACCAATGGATTCCGTCACCGTCGGCGGTGCGTCCGTGACCGCGTGGCTGGAAACCAATCCCAACACCGGATACACCATCAGCACACTGGAAGACGGCTCGCACGGCGCGTTTGTTGAATACGTGTTTGCCGTCTCCCAGTCCCTTTTGACCTCGCAAGCGGCACCGATGGGGCAGTTCATTGGCCGAGTCAACGCGATTGGCGTTTTCGGTATCGCCTTGACTGCCGCGATTATTGACTCCATCGTGCAGCAGCGACCGTTTTCTGACCTGGGCCAGCAGTTGCGCGACACCCTTTCACCGATTTTGAAAGGCATCGTGCAGTCGATCAGGGCGGAGCTCGATCTCATGGGCTTGCTTGCCATCTCGCTCGAGGGACCCGGTGGCATCGTCAAGGATTTGCTCACGGGACTGATCGAGGGGCTGGACGACATGACAAAAATGTTTGCCGGTGAGAACGGTGACCCGCCGTTGCCAACACTGCTTTTCTCCTCGGCCGTACCGCCGTTGCCAG
>JBBRVM010000142.1:0-8368 GCA_038246865.1 Burkholderiales bacterium | reverse complement strand
CGGAAAATGGCATCAACAATGTGCGCTCCGACATTAACCTCGCCATCTGGCGGGCGTTTCAGGCGCACGGCATTAATGTGCCATTTCCGCAGCGCGTCGTACATGTGCTGAGCGACGCAACCGCTAAACTCCGCCGCTCCTGAAAAATCTATTTAGTTCTACCTGATGCCTGAATCTTTGATCGCGCGCCTCGCGCGAGACGTTGTTATTACCGCTCAACAGGCAGAGGCCGCTGTGGGGCTTCTCGATGGCGGGGCTACAGTTCCGTTTATTGCTCGCTATCGCAAAGAGGCCACGTTTGGACTCGATGACGTGCAGCTTCGCTTTCTCGAAGAGCGTTTGACGTATCTGCGAGAGCTCGATCAGCGCCGTGATGCAGTGCTTGGGTCGATCAGAGAGCAGGGCAAGCTGACGGATGAATTGGCGCTGGCGCTGGATCGCGCCGTGAGCAAGCAGGAGATCGAGGACATCTATGCGCCGTATAAGCAGAAGCGTCGCACCAAGGCGCAGATCGCGCGTGAGGCGGGGTTGCAGCCGTTGGCCGATGCGTTGTGTGGTGACCCGACGCTAGTGCCACTGGTGGAGGCTGCAAAGTTTGTGAACGTTGGCCCCGGGGTTGATGGCGCGCCGCCAACATTTACCGAACCACAGATGTGTCTGGACGGCGCGCGCGATATCCTGTCCGAGACGTGGGCCGAGGATGCTGCGCTCGTGGGCCGCATGCGCGAATGGCTGTGGCAGAACGGTTTGTTTGAGTCGAAACTGGCTGAAGGAAAAGAGAAAGACGGCGACAAGTTCCGCGATTATTTTGACTATGCGGAGGCGATCGGCAAGGTGCCGTCGCATCGTGCGCTGGCGGTGTTTCGCGGATGGTTGGCGGAGGCGTTGACGGTGAAGCTTACGCAGCCTGCACCCGTAGAGTCTCCCCTGCGCAGTAGGGGAGATGTCGGCAGCGCCGACAGAGGGGTTGCTGTGGTGCAGAGCGATGGAAGCCGCGCGAGCAACCCCTCCGCCCCTTCGGGCCACCTCCCCTACGCTGCAGGGGCGGCTTTGCAACAACGAGCTGTACCGGCGGTCAGTTTCACGCCGTGCGAAGCGATGGTGGCCAATCAAGTTCAATGGTCGCATCAGGGCCGCGCCGCCGACGACTGGTTGAAGCGCGTCGTGAGCTGGACGTGGAAGGTAAAACTTGCGCCTTCGCTGGAGCGCGATCTGTTCGCCAAGCTGCGGGAGAGCGCGGAGGACGTGGCAATCAAGGTGTTTGGCGACAATGTGCGCGACCTGATGCTGGCTGCGCCTGCAGGCAACAAAGTGGTGATGGGGCTCGATCCGGGGATTCGCACTGGCGTGAAGGTGGCGGTAGTGGATTCCACGGGCAAAGTGGTCGCGACCAGCGTGGTCTATCCGCATGAGCCGCGCAAGGATTGGGAGGGTTCGTTGCATACGCTCGGCAAATTGTGCGAAACGCATGGAGTGCAGTTGATCGCGATTGGCAACGGCACGGCAAGCCGCGAGACCGATCAACTGGCGGCTGATTTGATCAAGCGGCTGTCATCTTCCGTTCGTGGTGAGGCAGTCGTTCCACCGGCGGTACGCGGCACTTCGACAAGCTCAGTGCGAACGGAGATACTGAAAGCCGTCGTCTCCGAGGCCGGCGCTTCAGTGTATTCGGCAAGCGAATACGCGTCGCAGGAATTGCCGGATATGGATGTGAGTTTGCGTGGCGCGGTAAGCATTGCGCGGCGCTTGCAGGACCCGCTGGCGGAGCTGGTGAAGATTGATCCGAAGTCCATCGGTGTGGGGCAATATCAGCACGACGTAAACCAGTCGCTGCTCGCCAAAAAGCTGGATGCGATTGTGGAGGATTGCGTGAACTCGGTGGGTGTGGACGTGAATTTGGCGTCTGCGCCGCTGTTGTCGCGCGTCGCAGGTTTGTCCGCTAGCAACGCCCGAAACATCGTGACGCATCGGGAGCTTAACGGCGCGTTTGCAGATCGTGAGGCGATTCGCAAAGTGTCGGGTATCGGTCCGAAAACGTTCGAACAGTGTGCGGGCTTTTTGCGCATTCGCGAGGGGAGTAATCCGCTTGACGCGAGTGCTGTGCATCCTGAGAGCTATGCGCTCGTGCAAAGAATTATCGAGCGCGCAAAGAAACCGCTGGCTGAATTGATTGGCAATGCGAGCGTATTGAAGGCGGTGCCCGTCAACGCATTTGCATCTGAAGGCGTCGGCGAAATCACCGTGCGCGACGTGCTCGCGGAACTCGAAAAGCCAGGCCGCGATCCGCGTCCGGAATTCAAGGTGGCAAAGTTCAACGACGGCGTGAACGACATCAAGGATTTGGTTGAAGGCATGATTCTCGAAGGCACGGTGACCAACGTTGCCGCGTTCGGTGCGTTCGTCGACGTTGGCGCCCATCAGGACGGCCTGGTGCACGTTTCGCAACTCGCAAACAAGTTCGTGAAAGACCCGAAAGACGTAGTCAAGACGGGGCAAATCGTGAAAGTGAAGGTCGTTGAGGTTGATGTCGCGAGGAAGCGCATAGCGCTGACCATGCGGCTCGATGCTGCGCCTGTGGTGCGCGAAGAACGCATGGGCGAGAACCGCCGTAGTGGCGGCGGCGCAGGCGATTCACGTCGCGGCGGCTCTGGTTGGCAACCGCCGCGCGAGCAGGCCAAGCCCCAAGGCGCGATGGCGGACGCGTTTGCAGGCTTTGCCGGACTCAAGAAGTAGCCAAGGTACGCTCATCTCGCAAAAAGGGCGCACCTCGGTGCGCCCTTTTTGTAGGTCGTTGTCGCTATTAACGACGCGGCGAATTACTTGCGGTTGCCGTCGCTCTTTTGCTTTTTGATGCGGCGGCTTTGTTTATTTTGTTCTTTCTGGATCGCGGCGCGCTCGGCACGAGTGACCTTGCCGTCGGCCTTGGCGCGCGCTTCCATGTTGGCTACTTTGGTCTGGCCTGCGTTGAGGCGGGCGGCTTCGCGCTTCGAGACTTGACCGGTAGCCTGGCCCTGGGCGATGCGGTTGGCCTGGGTTTGCTGACGCTGGTCGACGTTCGGGGTTTGCGGTTGTGCGGATGCGGTGACGGCGGTCAACGCGGTCGCGCAGGCAGCCAACGCTGCGAGAGTACGAAGGGTGGTTTTCATCGAGTTGTCTCCAGTCGGGGTGTGGTTGAGTGATCAGGTTGTTTCGTAAGGTACAGCGCAGTAACTGTTTCTTTAACGAGGCCTGATTGCTGCTAGCCGACCGATTGCGCGGGCTTTTACACCCGGTTACAAACACCGGGTCGGGCCTGTGATGGTTTGTTTCGTTACGCGGGCGCAGGAGCGTTATCGAGCGCGTGTCGCTGTGCCCACCAGAACGCGATGACAGCGAACGCTGCCAGCGCACTGAGAATGGCAAGGCCCATCAGGTAGTTGCCGCTCGCAGCCCACAGGCCCGCGAGTAGAGACGGGGCGGCGGCGCGCGCGATCGCCGTCGGGAAGCCGAGCAGGCCGTTTAACGACGCCGCCCGTTCACGCGATACGTAGGTCGCCATCGCCGTGGCTTTGACAATAGTGATCATGCCGTTGGCCATGCCGTAGAGGAGCGCGAAGAAGATGGCGCCCCATGGCGACTGCAATCCCAGCGCGAGCACGAAGAGCGCCGCGGGCAAGAGCGTTGGAATCCAGCGATTGGCCTTGTGGATATTGATGTGCTTCTCCGTGAAAAACAGCACTAGTCGCCCCGCGACCTGCAGAATGCCGATAGAGGCGGGGATCGCGATGACCCAGGCCTCGGGCAGGTTGCGCTCACGCAGGATCGAGACGAGATGTCCGCCCATCGCGGTGGTGATGCCGGAGAACAGTACGAAGAATGCCGCGAGGCCCCAGAACGGGAAATGGTGGGTGTATTCGACAAGTTTCTTCGTCGGCAGGCCTTCGTGATGCGCTTTCGCGGGTGGTTCGCCACGCAGCCAGTACGCGTGAATCGGCAGACAGATGGCAAAGTGCAGCGCGCCAAGCGCGATTACTGCGCCGCGCCAGCCAAAGGCGCTGATCAGCCACGCGCCAAGCGGGATGAAGACTGTGCTGGCGAGTCCGCCGAGGAACGTGAGCGTGATGATGGCGCGACGAAAATCTTCCGGATAGCGACGGATCAGTACCGAGAACGCGGGCTGATACAACACGCCGGACATCGCCGCGCCGAGCGCCGTCCATACGGCGTAGAGTTGCCACTGGTTTTGCACGAAGGCGAGCGCGACGAAGCTCGCCGCCGCGAGCGCGGAGCCCGTGCACATGACCGCGCGGGCGCGACCAGCGTCGATCATGCGACCTACGGCAATCGACAGCACGCCTTCAACCAGCAGGGCCAGACTAAAAGCGAGCGCAGCGTCGACGCGCGAGAGTGAAAGGTCGTCCTCGAAATGTTCGAGCAGCAGCGAAAATGTGTAGAACAGCGTGCCCCAGCTAATGAGTTGGGCGAGCGAGAGCCAAAGGACAAAGCCGCGTGGCGGGTGGGCGTCGGAGGCGGTGGCGTTCACGGGTTTACGAGCGGTGGGGCCGGGGTGAAGTCGCCGCAGTTAGGCTTCGCGGTGCGACTATGGCGGACGGTGCTGGTTGGCGGATTTTCGATAGGGGCCACCCGGAAACATCATCAGCTTTTACGTGAATGCCTTGTTTCATTGGGGCTGGAATGAATTATTAGTGCAAGTCGATAATTGGCGATATCGGCCGTTAGCCCTAGTGCAGCCGTCTTTTCACGGAAAAGCTGATTGCAAACGCAGGTCTCTTGTTCTGGCTGCTACGAGCGCTTGCTCTGCGCGCAAGTGCCATGGCTGCTGGAGTTGCGCCTTTTTGTATTCGGGCCATTTGTGCCGGCGATGATACTCCAGTCGTCGATTCGGTTTACCCGCCTTTGCTGCGCGATCCGGGCGGTCGTGATTCGTCAGGTTGTCGCGACGTGCGACCATTTACTTCGATGGAAAGGCGAAACCGGATTTGCTCCGCGACAGCATTCGGGGTTGCCGGGCGCGCGTTTTTTGAATGTTTTGATGGGCGATTTGTCGATGTGACGGAAGCGGTTTGTTCGGGGGTTCAAGTTGTAATGTTGGAGCACTGCTAGTGTTTCACGTGAAACATTTCGCGACCACAGGAGCGAAACGGTCGAGTGAGACCTGAGCCAAAGGTCAGCTACTCCTGCCGGTGACGCAGCAAAACCCCAATATCCGAATGGGCGTTTGGTCCCTCACCCAAAGACTTGATGCCTCCTGCCGGTAGCGCAAAAAACCCGGGTATCCGAATGAGCGAAATGGTCGAGTGACTCGAACAAAAGGTGCAAAGCCTCCTCCGGCAACGCAAGTGGGAGGGCTTGTTGGCTGCGTCAGGTTCGAACAACTGAATCCCTCGTTAGAATACGTCCTCCCTTTCTGGCGAATGTTTCACGTGAATCATTCGCCGCAACGCCCGAAGAATGATTTTTCCTGACCGTTTTGATGTGATCGTTGTCGGCGGCGGCCACGCCGGTAGCGAGGCCGCACTGGCGGCTGCACGCGCGGGCGCGAAGACTTTGCTGCTCACGCACAGTATCGAAACGCTCGGTCAGATGAGCTGCAACCCGTCCATCGGTGGCATTGGTAAGGGTCATTTGGTGAAAGAGGTGGATGCGCTCGGTGGCGCAATGGCCATTGCCACAGACGAAGCGGGCATCCAGTTCCGCATTCTGAATTCATCAAAAGGTCCGGCGGTTCGGGCGACGAGGGCGCAGGCAGACCGTGTTTTGTACCGCGCAGCGATTCGCCGGCGCATCGAAATCCAGCCTAACCTCACTCTTTTCCAGCAGCCCGTCGATGATGTGATGGTCGTTGGGGGCAAGGTCACCGGCGTCAAAACCCAAATGGGTTTAGTGTTTGAGAGCGAAACCGTGGTGCTCACGGCGGGCACGTTCCTCTCGGGGCTGATCCACATTGGCCTACAAAATTACACGGCGGGACGCGCGGGCGATCCAGCTGCGACGACGCTCGGCGCGAGACTCAAAGAAATGAGTTTGCCGCAAGGTCGTCTGAAAACCGGTACACCGCCACGCATCGACGGCAAGACGATTGACTATTCAAAACTCGGGGTACAGCCGGGCGACGATCCCGCGCCAGTGTTTAGCTTCATGGGCAATCGCGCGATGCATCCGCAACAGGTGCCGTGCTGGATCACGCATACCAACGAGCGGACGCACGAGATTGTGCGTTCCGGTCTTGATCGCAGCCCCATGTTTACAGGTGTGATTGAGGGTGTTGGGCCGCGCTATTGTCCGAGTATTGAAGACAAGATTCACCGCTTCGCCGATAAGACAAGTCATCAAGTCTTCCTGGAACCGGAAGGCCTGACCACGCAGGAAATTTATCCGGCGGGCATTTCCACCAGCCTGCCGTTCGACATCCAGCTCGCCATGATTCGCAGCATGAACGGGCTGGAGGCCGCGCACATTCTGCGTCCTGGCTATGCGATTGAGTACGATTATTTCGATCCACGCCAGTTGAAGCAGACCCTGGAAACCAAGTATCTGGACGGCCTGTTCATGGCGGGGCAGATCAACGGCACGACTGGATACGAAGAGGCGGCGGCGCAAGGATTGCTCGCGGGCGTGAATGCCGCTCTCAAATCGAAGGGCAAAGATGGCTGGTGCCCGCGTCGCGACGAGGCTTATCTGGGTGTGCTGGTCGACGACTTGACGACGCAGGGCGTCACCGAGCCGTATCGTATGTTCACGAGCCGCGCCGAGTACCGTCTGCAACTGCGCGAAGATAATGCCGACATGCGGTTGACGGAGCGGGGACGTGCGCTTGGGTTGGTCGACGACGTCCGTTGGGACGCATTTAATCGAAAGCGCGATGCTGTTTCACGTGAAACAGAGCGTCTGAAATCGACCTGGGTAAATCCGGCACTGCTGTCGGACGAGCGCGCGACTGAATTGCTCGGGACTTCGATTGAGCATGAATACAGTTTGTTTGATTTGTTGCGGCGCCCGGGTGTGACTTATTCGGCGATTGACGCGTTACGCGGCGAGCTGAACCTCAAAGCGAAGAGTGATTTTCATCCCTCCCCCCTTGTGGGGGAGGGGCGGGGAGAGACGGGGCAGGTGGCTGCGTCATCCACGGTTACTGCTAACACCAAAGTGCCCCTCTCCCCAACCCTCCGCCACGAGGGGGGAGGGAGTCCGCCGACCGCCGCTGATCTGGCCGATCAAGTTGCCGAACAGGTCGAAATCACCGCTAAATACGCTGGCTACATCGACCGTCAACAGGACGAAATCGACCGGCAGCTCGCCAACGAAAACTTGCGGTTGCCAAACGATCTTGATTACTCGGCCGTTCGTGGCCTGTCAAAAGAAGTGCAAATTAAGCTCGCCGCGCAGCGCCCGGAAACACTGGGGCAGGCAGGGCGAATCTCCGGCATTACGCCAGCGGCAATGTCGCTGCTCCTTGTCCACCTCAAGCGCGGACGTTTGGCGGAGATGGTCGCGTGATCGGATGCGCTGATCCGTTGTGGGAGCGGCTTTAGCCGCGATTCGTCGCATGCCACCCATCGCGGCTAAAGCCGCTCCCACAAATACAACCACCATTTATGACTCAAAATAAAACCGGCACACGGCCCACCGTGCAACCAGGTATCAACCCACAAGGCCAAGGCATGACCACATCCGCAGGGCTCCGTCCCGTGATCGACCGTCCGCTCAAGCGCGACCAGATCGAATTTACCCCTGAACTCCGCGCCGAACTGCGCGCCACGCTCGACGCCGCGCTCACCGAAATGCACATCAAGGCGAACGACAAGCAGAAAAGTCAGCTCGTCGAATCGCTCGCTTTCCTGTCCGAATGGAACGCCGTGATCAATCTCACGGCCATTCGCGAACCGCAGGCGATGCTCATCCAGCACATTCTCGATTCTGTTTCGATCCTGCATTTCATCCCGAAAGAGGCGACGACGCTGCTCGACGTCGGCTCCGGCGGCGGCTTTCCAGCACTGCCGATAGCCGTGTTGCGACCCGATCTGGAGGTCGTCAGCATCGATTCCGTACGCAAGAAAACGGATTACGTGAACAAGGCGGCTGAAGCTTTGGGCATCGGCAATCTCTCCGCAGTCCACAGTCGGGTACAGGATCATCCGGTCACCTACGACGTGGTGATCAGCCGCGCTTACTCGTCGCTGCGCGACTTTGTGGTTTCCGCACAAGGCTGCGTCTCGCCAGACGACGATGCGCTAGTGCTCGCCATGAAGGGGAAATTTCCGTCGGACGAAGTCGCCGAACTCGCCGGGAGCGGCTGGGTGGTAGATCGAAAGCGGGCGCTTACTGTGCCGCATCTTGAAGCGGAGCGGTGTTTGCTTTGGTTGGAGCG
>JBBRVM010000141.1:0-8372 GCA_038246865.1 Burkholderiales bacterium | reverse complement strand
TCGGGTCACGAAGCCGCCGTCGCCGATCTGACCAAAGCCGTTTTTGCCCCAGCACTTGACCCCGCCCGCCGTGGTCAGCGCGCAGGAGTGCTCAGGGCCTGTCGCAATCGCGCTCACGTCGCTGGTCAGGGTGCTGACGTCGCCTGGTGTCCATCGGTCAGCGGTGCCGCCGTCGCCGAGCTGACCAAAGCCGTTTCTTCCCCAGCACTTGACGCCGCCCCCCGTGGTGACCGCGCAGGTGTGGTAGAAACCCGCTCCGACTTGCGTAGCGGTTGGGTCGAGCTGGCTTGGCTGCGCGAGCGCCGATTGCGCAAACGGCGTCGCAAGCAACAGCACGAGCCACAGCACTTGAAGCGCGTGAAGCAGTCGTTGGCGACCAGCAAGAACACTCAGCGCAAAGGGCGCAGGAGCGGCAGCAGCAGAAGAAGAAGCAGAAACACTGACGCGTACTGCGTGCAAGCGTTGCTTTAGATGCACGGGAGCGCCAGACGACAGCGTCAAACAAACTTGATCCATGATCCATCCCCACTGAGGCCAATGCTGCATGGGAATCACGCATGCCCTTCTGGCTCGATGCGGACATTATCACGGCGAAAGTCCCGTCAGAAGCAAAGAACACAGAATTCAAGGATGCCCGCATTTTTCTTGGAAAGTCGAATAAGTGCCTTTCTGACAGTGTGCCCTGTTTTAATGGGGCTGAGTGAGTAAAGTTGAAACTTTCAGGATTCTTTGAATGACCACTGAAACACCATCGAAACCCTGGCCCGCCGATGTGACTTTAGAGCGCGACGGCATCCGCCTTGAACCACTAACGCTCGCTCACGAAGACGGGCTGAAGAAGGCAGCGGCTGACGGCGAGCTGTGGAACATCCGCGTCACGTCGGTGCCGGAGCCGCAGGAGACGCACGCTTACATAGAAACCGCCCTCAAGCAGCGCGCCGAGGGCCATCGCCTCGCATTCGCAGTAATTGACGCAGCGTCGGGCGAAGTGATCGGTAGCACCAGCTATCACGACATCGTGCCGGCGATCAAGCGAGTTGAAATCGGCTGGACGTGGTACGCGAAGTCTCGTCAACGCTCCAACGTGAATACGCTGTGTAAATTGATGCTCATGCAGCACGCGTTCGAGACGCTGGGGTGTGCGGTGGTGGGCTGGCGCACGAGCCATATGAATTTTGCTTCGCAACGCGCGATTGAGCGGCTTGGGGCGAAACGTGATGGTGCGATTCGGCATCATGCGCCGCTGCGCGATGGCGGCGTTCGCGATACGGTCATGTATTCGATGCTCGCGGCGGAGTGGCCGGCGGCGAAGGCCAAACTTGAGGAGCGTTTGACCAAGAGCGGCGCAACTGAGGCCACGCTGACGCGCGACGCGAATATCACGTTCGCCGAAATTACTAAAGACAACGTGAATACTGTTGTGCGCATGAGTCCGGGCGCGGTCGGCGAGCGCATGGTCGCGACCAACGGCATCTCGATTGCACAAGGCACCTACAGCAAAAACGCATGGTTTCGCGCGGTGATGGCGAACGATATGCCGGTGGGTTTCGTGATGTTGTTCGATCCGACGCTTGATCTTGATGCGGCGAAGGCCGAGGACGAAGCGCTCGATTCACTCTACATCTGGCGCTTCATGATTGAGTTCAAGCATCAGGGCAAAGGTTACGGCGAACAGGTGATGCAGCTCATCATTGATCGCGCCAAATCGATGCCTGCGATCAAAACTGTGAGCCTGAGTTACGTGCTGCGCGATGGCAACGCGAAGCCGTTTTACGAGCGCATAGGGTTTCGTGAAACGGGGAAAGTGACGGATGGTGAGATGGAGATGGTGCTCAAGTTGCGATAGCTGCTCAACTCGCTCTCCTCTCGTGGCAGCGCGTGAGCGATGCGACGGCGCACAACCACAAACCGAACCGCCACGCATGCCCGCAAACACGCACGCCGCATAATCGCTTGATGTTGACCCCCATTCACCGCCTGTGACTGCACCCATCTCCCTCGCGAAACGCCTCACGCAACCCGGCCTTGTTGTGGCACCGGGCATCCACGACGGAGTGTCTGCCCGGCTCGCTGATAGCTTTGGCTTCGATTGTCTGTACATGACTGGTTATGGCAGCGTCGCGTCTTCGCTCGGTCTGCCCGACGCCGGGCTTGCCAGCTACACGCAGATGCTTGATCGCGTCGGCATGATTGCCGGATCAGTACGCACGCCGTTCATAGCCGACGGCGATACCGGTTACGGTGGATTGCTTAACGTCGCGCACACCGTGCGTGGTTACGAAGCGGCAGGTGCGTCGGCCATTCAGCTTGAAGATCAGGTGTTCCCGAAGAAATGCGGGCACACGCCGAATCGTCGCGTGATCCCGGCTGAAGACATGGTGCGAAAGATTCGCGTGGCGGTGGACGCGCGGACAAGCAAGGATTTTCTGATCGTCGCACGCACCGACGCGCGCACGGCGCACGGGCTTGACGAAGCGCTGCGCCGCGCTGAGCTTTACGGCAAGGCCGGTGCTGACATTTTGTTCGTCGAATCGCCCGAGAGCGAAGAAGAAATGCGCACGATCTGCGAGCGGGCAGAGAAACCTCTGCTTGCCAACATGGTTGAAGGGGGTCGCACACCCGTGAAGTCGCGCGAAGTGCTTGAGCAATTGGGCTACAAAGTCGCGATCTTTCCGGTCACCGCGATGCTTGCCGCCACGCAGGCAATGGCCGCAGCGTACGGAGCGCTCAAGACCGACGGCTCATCCGTCGCGCTCACGCAGCCGCTCTACCCGTTTACCGAATTGAGCACGCTCATGGGCTTTCAGGACATTTGGGATTTTGAGAAAAAATATGCTGAAGATTAAACACATACTTGCGACGACATTTGCGGCACTTTCACTAAGCGCGGCTGCACAGGACTACCCAATCAAGCCGATCAAGCTCGTGGTGCCATTCGCGCCCGGTGGCGTGACCGACACCTCGGGGCGCATCATCGCCGAAGCGCTGTCAAAGCGACTCGGGCAAACCGTCATCGTCGAGAACCAGGCCGGTGCCTCCGGCAACATCGGCACCACACGCGTGGCGCAATCCGCACCGGACGGCTACACCTTGCTGCTCGGATTCGACGGCACGCTGGCGATCAATCCACACGTATTCGCCAAGACGGGGTTCGACGGTTTGAAAGACTTCGCACCGATCACCAAAATTGGTGATGCCACGCTGATTCTGGTGGCGCATCCGTCGGTGCCCGCCAAAGACCTTCAGGCACTCATCGCTTACAGCAAGACCGTTGCGGGCGGGTTGAGTTACGGAACGTCCGGCAACGGCGGAACACCGCATCTCGCAGGCGAAATGCTCAAGCAGCGCTCTGGCGCGGCGCTCACTCATATCCCGTACAAAGGCGGCGGACAGGCGTTGCAGGACGTGCTCGGCGGCCAGATCCCGCTCGTCTACACGGCCATCGCAGGCGCGCTGCAATCGGTGAAGGCCGGACGCGTGAACGCCATTGCCGTTTCCAGCGCACGTCGCGATCCGGCGCTGCCGAACGTACCGACGATGAAGGAATCCGGCTATCCGGATATGGTGGTCGATTCCTGGGTCGCGCTGCTCGCGCCCGCGAAAACGCCGACGGCAATCATTGACCGCCTGCAGAAAGAAACTGCCGCCGCGCTGGCGCAACCGGAAGTGCGCGACCGCCTGCTCGGTCTTGGCATCACGCCGGTTGGCAATACGCCAGAGGAGTTCGGCGCTCAGTGGCGGGCCGACCTTGCGAAGTTCGAAGCCGTGGTGAAGTCCGCTGCAGTCAAGGCGGAGTGACGCTCGGCGCTAGAGGCATCGTTTCTGCGAAAATCCGCCGATGCTGCTCGATTTTTTCTATCACCTCCGCCATCGCGGCTTAAAGCCCAGCACGCGTGAATTCCTGACGCTGCTGGAGGCGTTGAAAGCGGATGTCATTTCGCCGTCGATTGATGATTTCTACTTTTTGTCGAAAGCGACGCTGGTCAAGGACGAGAGCAAGTTTGATCGCTACGATTTTGCGTTCGCCGAATACTTCAAGGGCGTGTCCGACCTCGTCGATTTGAAGACCGCGATTCCAGAGGAATGGCTGAAGAAAATCGTCGAGAAAATGCTCACGCCTGAAGAGCGCGAAAAGCTCAAGGCGATGGACTGGAACGAGCTGATGGAGACGCTGAAAAAGCGTCTCGAAGAGCAGAAAGAGCGACATCAGGGCGGCAGCAAATGGATAGGCACCGGCGGCACCTCGCCGTTCGGCGCGTACGGCGAAAACCCGGCGGGCATCCGCATCGGGCAGGACAAGAGCCGCAATCGATCTGCCGTGAAAGTGTGGGACGAGCGGCAGTTTCGCGACTACGACGACAACGTCGATTTCAATATACGTAACGTCAAAGTCGCGCTGCGTCGCCTGCGAAAGTTCGCGCGCGAAGGTGCGGTCGACGAGCTTGATCTGCCGCACACGCTGGAAGAAACTGGCAAGAATGCGGGCATGCTCTCGATCCAGATGCGGCCCGAACGGCGCAATGCCGTGAAAGTGCTGCTGCTGCTCGACATCGGCGGCTCAATGGACGATCACGTCGAGAAGGTCGAGGCGCTGTTCAGTGCGGCGAAAACCGAGTTCAAACGACTGGAGCATTTTTACTTCCACAACTGCCTCTACGACTTCGTGTGGAAGACCAACCGCCGCCGCACCACCGAGCGCACTCTGACGATGGACCTGCTGCACAAATACGGCCCCGACTATCGCGTCATCTTCGTAGGCGACGCCGCGATGAGCCCGTATGAGATCGAGATGGAAGGCGGCAGCGTCGAATACACGAACTCCGAAACCGGAAAGATGTGGCTGCAACGCGTCACCAACCACTTCAAGCGAGTCGCCTGGTTAAACCCCATGCCACCCAGATCGTGGGAATACACCTACTCCACCGACATCATCAAAAAGATCATGAATGATCGGATGTACCCGACGACGGTGCAGGGGTTGACGGATGCTATGAAGGCGTTGGCGAAATGAGCTTGATACAGTGCTTCAAATGCGGCTGACTAAATTCTATTTTAGAGACAGTCACAGCCCGGTTGCGGACATCCGCGCAGCTTTCGACACGATGCCATTAGTGTCTTGAAGTAGCGCTATGAATAACGCCCTGACTTACAAAGGTTATAGCGCGCGCGTGTGTTTCGATGCTGAAGATCGAATTTTCGTCGGGCGTATTGTCGGCATTCGTGATGTCATCGGCTTTCACGCAGAGACGGGGAGAGAGCTCGAAACGGTATTTCGTGAAACAGTGAAGGATTACGTCAAAGCGTGTGCCGAACTTGGCCAATACCCCCAATAGACCCGTGTCGGAAACATGATGCTGCGCGCACCAACGAACGTGCGGACAGAGGCGATCAAGCCCGATGATCTGGCAGGAGTGAGTTTGAACTTGTGGGCTGCGGTCATGCTGCGCCAAGCATCGCGGCCCTTATTGAATACGTCACACGCAGCGCGGGTATTCCTGGTCTTCGTGACGAACAAGGAAAAGTAGAGTAGATTATTCTTGATGAACGAAAAAATTCAAGAAGCAGTTGCATCACGCACGTGCCTACGTGAGCCAATTCCTGAGATTGCTTATGCGGCACGTTTGCTCGACAACGCAGTAGCTAGTCACCTTCGTGGCGATGTTAATGAGGCGGCGCAACTGATAAGTATTGCAAACATGCCTGCGATTCGCGAATGGACGGAATCACTGTGGGGTAGGAGTAGTCCTTACGTCAAGGCCCATTTCACGACACCAGGCCTGCTTCATGTTCCGCGAGAAAGGCGGACACCAAATCGAATGCCGACATCCGGCGAGACACGCGAATTGCATTTGCGCGACGGCTACCATTGTCGATTTTGTGGGATACCTGTGATTCGTCGGCAGGTGCGTATCGATATTGCCAGTGCATACCCAATCAGCTTGCCATGGGGCCGAGAAAACAGCACACAGCATGCTGCATTTCAAGCCATGTGGGCTCAATACGATCATCTGCTCCCACACTCTAAAGGCGGAACCAACGATCTCGACAATGTGGTTGTCACCTGTGCGCCATGTAATTTCGGCCGTATGAACTATACGTTGACGGAAGTCGGACTTCTCAATCCGCTTTCTCGCAGTCCAGTTCAATCTGCTTGGGACGGACTTGAGCGATTTCGCAAACGCTGACGTTCCAAAGTCGATGGAAGATTTGCGACGATAGCGACGACGCCGTTACTGCTGGCCCACGATTCAAACCAATTGCCTAGAAACGATAAACAATGCCTTCCAACACGATCAAGCCAGAAATCATTCTCCACCTCGCTGCTGAAGGTGGGGGCGTCACCGTTCTCGGGATGCATGTAAACGGTACTTGGCGACTCCAACTCAAAACCAACGACTCGACACTTTCTCTTATCGACGAGGGTGAAGTGGTGGAGCGTACTGGTAAGTGGGTAACAACAGTGGATGAGGCGCTGTCTGGCGTTCCGTGGCCTTGGCATGTGTTTTGGCCTCGCACGGTGCACCAGGCATTTGGCGAGGCTATTTGGGACCTTTGGTCGGCAAAGGTGAAAGCAGATGATGGTGACGGCGGGAGGTTCGCTGCTACCTGGAGGCTCCTCTGTCTGGGCGATGGTCAATCGCAGTGAACCACTGCAATCAAAATTCGTTCTGGTGACCGCGGCCCGTCGCAGTTTTTCGCGCTTAAGCGATCACCGACGCGTGAACGTCTGGCATAAATCCCAAGAGGAACGTGGCAACTGTTGATCGCGGAGTGAGCACCGTCACCTGCGCTTCAGCATTCGATATCGGAGTTGCCGCACCATAGCCGGTAAATGACCAAGGCCTCATTGACCCGTTCCACAACAGATAGGGTTTACTGTCCAATTCGACAAATGTGCCCGACGGCAGTTTCGAAAACGTTGTGCTGAAAGTCATCTTGCCACCGCCGCCAATTGCTCGCTCCGCGTGGAGATGCCGATCAATATCCTTAATGGAATGAAACTGCTTTGCAGATATTGCGCTGCTGTTCGCTTGTAACCAAGCTGCCTTG
The DNA here is from genome assembly GCA_038246865.1 of Burkholderiales bacterium. Taxonomy (GTDB): domain Bacteria; phylum Pseudomonadota; class Gammaproteobacteria; order Burkholderiales; family Casimicrobiaceae; genus Casimicrobium. The sequence continues at coordinate 1,322 of JBBRVM010000141.1, read as the reverse complement.
AATTCGTTGTAGCGCGCACGTCGGCAATATGAGCACGGCCGATGTCCCGCCGAAAAGGCTGTTGCCTCGTCCAGGAAAAACAGCTCTGAATAGTTTCCGGGTCTGAACAGGCCTTTCTTGTCCGGATTCCGGTTGAGGCCTGAGACGTGCAACAAACACGTTACCCATGCCGACCCAACCCATTGTTTCACTACCTCCTGATCATCGTTGTGCAGAATGCCTCGATTACCCATCAAGGTTGAAGCCTTTGACATGTGTGCGTTGAGCTTGCCGTAAGGATCGACACGGTTTTGTAAAGGTGAGCGTTGCATTTTTCGTGTTCGTGAACAGTCCAATTCCATGATACACATCGGCCAAGTTTGAGCCCGATGTTCCCGTCAATCACTAACGCCAGTTTGCAACCCAACCACTATCCTCGCGCCTCTCTGAGGCGAAGTAACCGCAGTTACAAATCCGTCCTCACCTGCCAAAGCTCCGGAAACAAAACCACATCCAGCACTTTACGCAAATAACTCACACCCGCCGTGCCACCCGATCCAGTTTTGAAGCCGATCATGCGCTCAACCGTGGTGACGTGGTTGAAGCGCCAGCGGCGGAAGTTGTCTTCTACGTCGACCAGCTTTTCTGCGAGGTAATACAAATCCCAATTCGCCTTGGTGTTGCGGTACACGGCAAGCCACGCGGCTTGCACGGCGGGGTTACTCTGGGGCATCGCATCGAACGTGGTGCGTAGCTCGGTCGCGGCCAGCAAACCACGATCAGCGAGCGCCTTCAACGCGATGTCGTACAGCGACGGGCTATCGATAATTTCGGCCAGGCGCGCCTGATGTTCGGGCTGTTCGGTGAACGGTTTGAGCATGTAGCGCTGGCGGTTGCCGAGCAAAAATTCGATGGTGCGATATTGCCAGCTCTGGAAGCCACTGGCCTTGCCGAAGGCTTCACGAAATTCAAGATAATCGGCGGGCGTCATGGTCTTCAAAACTTCCCATGCGTTGCTCATCTGCTCCTGCGCACGCGAGACGCGGGCGAGCATCTTCATAGCGGTTTCGAAGTCACCGGCGCTCAGCTTCAACATCGCACCTTGCAGCTCTTTGATGATGAGGCTCATCCAGACTTCCTGAACGTGATGGATGGTTATGAACAGCGATTCGTCGTGCGCGGTGGTCAGCGGGGCTTGCGCGGCAAGCAGTTGCTCAATGCGCAAATAGCTTGAGTAGCTGAAACTGTCTTTGAAGGTGTCGTGGGCTTGTTCTGCGCCCGTGACCGTTTCGGGCCCGTTATACGCCATCGGGCAAGAACCAGGCGCAGTGCTCATGTGACTT
>JBBRVM010000140.1:0-8376 GCA_038246865.1 Burkholderiales bacterium | reverse complement strand
TACTTTTGCCGGAGTCAGCGTCGCGGGCAAGTCGGGATCGCTCAGGCGCCCATCAATTTCACTGGTTGCGCCGAGCCAATCGAGAAAGGCATCGGCGATCTCCTGCCGCGTCGGTGCGCGAAAGCCAATCGAGTAGGTGGTGCAAAAGCCTTCGCTTTGCATCGCAACGCCGTCATGCGCTATTTGTGGCGGCAGATAAAGCATGTCGCCTGCAGTTAGCTCGAACGTTTCAGTCGGCACCAGTTTCTGCAGGATTTTTAGCGGCGCAGCAGGGTCGAGCGTCAGATCTTTCTGCTCACTCAATTGCCAGCGTCGGGTGCCGATTCCTTGCAGCAGAAAAACGTCGTACGAATCAAAGTGTGGACCCACGCCGCCACCGGGTGCAGCAAGCGACACCATCACGTCATCGAGCCGTGCGTAGGGCAAAAAATTGAATTGCCGCAGAAGGGCATCGGCGGCGGGCACGTGCAGGTTGAGGCCTTGCACCAGCAAAGTCCAGCCGCGCTCAGGCAGCGCGGCGATTTGCCTTTTGCTGAACGGGCCGCTCTCCAGCTTCCAGTTTTTGCCGTCGCGAATGATAAGTCGCGACTCCACGCTCGACGATCCGGCAAGCGTCCACAACGTTTTCACGTCAACCAGCTCTTTGAATTCAGGCATCGCGCCGCGTATCAGGTGCCAGCGCTTCTGCCAATGCGCCGCCATGAATTGCTTGGGCGTCATATCACCCAGAACAGTGGTCGGCGGTTTGTCTGACTTGGTGCGGGCGATGGTCATACGTTTTTCTGTTGAATTCTTTTGTTGTGAACGCGAGCGAGGAGCGCGATGGCGGGCAAGCTCGCGAGCACGATCAAGAGCGACGGCAATGCTGCTTCACCAAGGCGCTCGTCTTTCACAAGGTTATAAGTTTGCGTCGCCAGCGTATCGAAGTTAAACGGTCGCAGTGTGAGCGTTGCGGGCAATTCTTTCAACGTATCGATGAACACCAGCAGCATCGCGGCCAACGCGCCGGACTTAAGCGACGGCCAGTGAACGCGGGCGAACAGCGCCCAACCGCTCACCCCCAGCACTCGCGCGGTATCGTCAACATGGCGCGGCAAGCGCGAGTACGCAGCACCGACGCTGCTCGACGCCACGCCGTAAAAGCGAATGCTGGCCGCGTACACCAGCGCAAACACGCTACCCGTCAGCAACAAGCCCGGATTGAATCCAAAGAAACGTTTGCTGACCTCGATCATCTGATTGTCCAGCCACGCCAGCGGCAATAAGATGCCAATCGCCAGCACCGCTCCGGGCACCGCATAACCAAACGACAGCAAACGCTCAATCCGCAGCGCCCACGGCTCGTTGGACAACCGCGCGCGCGCATGCAAGGTCAAGGCGAGTCCGACGATCACAAAGGCCGCGATGCACCCAATCAGCATCGAATTGGCGGTCCAGCGCATCAGCGGACTGAGTGACAACGACGCCCAATCGCGTGTCAGCAACCGCAGCAACATGAGCGCAGGCAATACAAAGCCCACCACCAGCGGAATTGAGCAAAGCACTGTGCGCAGCCATGCCTTACCCGGCGACAGCGCAAAGCCCATGCGCTGGCCGCGCGCCCTGGTGCTGGCGTAGCGTGCGCGGCGGCGACTGCGGCGCTCCTGCCACACGATGAGCAGCACCGCCACCAGCAACACCCCGGCCAACTGCGCCGCCGCGACCAGATCGCCCATGTTTTGCCACGCGCGATAAATGCCGGTGGTCAGTGTTTCCACGCCGAAGTAACTGACGGTACCGAAATCAGCGAGCGTTTCCATCAGCACCAAAAGGGCACCGCCTGCAATTGCCGGACGAGCGACGGGCAACGCAGCGCGCCACCATGCGCTTCGGGGATTCAGGCCCAACGTGCGCGCCGCCTCATACAACTCAGCCCCGCGTTCGGCAAACGCCGTTCGCGCCAGCAAATACACATACGGATAAAGCGTCAGGCTAAACACCGTGATCGCACCGGGCATCGACACCAGTTCAGGAAACCAGTAGTCGCCCTTCACCCAGCCGAAGCGTGTGCGCAACGCCGTTTGCAGCGGCCCGCTGAATTGCAGGTAATCGGTCAAAGCGTAGGCCGCGACGTACGCAGGCATCGCCATCGGCAACAACAATGCCCATGACAGCACGCGGCGTCCGGGAAACTCATAGCGCTCGATCTGCCACGCACAAGCGACGCCCAGCACGCTTGCCAACGTGGCAACCGTTGCGCCAAGAATCACCGAGTTGGTCACATACGTCGGCAGCACGGTCGTCGCGTAGTGCATCCACAAACCGCTCGCGTCCGCCGAGAGCATGGTGAACAGCAGCGTTACAAACGGCAACGCGACTGACAGCAACAGAAAAGCGTAGGCTGCGTTCCGTCGAAAGTGATGCTTACTCGGGCCCTGCGTTCGATGCAAGAACGGCTCTCTATAATTTGCGATAGTGAAGATTCTAGTTTCCAATGATGATGGGTTCGACGCGCCGGGCATTGCCGCGCTGGCAGCGGCACTGTCATCGCTGGCGGAAGTCACCGTCGTTGCGCCGAGCCGCAACCGCAGCGCGACGTCGAATTCCATCACTGTGGATCGCCCGCTGCGAATCACGAAAGCCGACAATGGGTTCTATTTCGTCGATGGCACGCCTGCTGATTGCGTGCATCTCGCGGTGACCGGCTTCCTCGATTTCCGTCCCGACCTTGTGGTTTCTGGTGTCAATGATGGCGCAAATCTGGGAGACGACACGATTTATTCGGGCACCGTCGCGGCCGCGATGGAAGGTTATCTGCTGGGGATTCCGTCAATAGCGGTAAGTCTCGCCGCTCGTCCGGCAATACGATTTGACGCAGCGGCTCAAGTCGCGCGCGACATCGTGGGGCGCTACCTGAAGAACTTGCCGTCGACGCCGTGGTTGCTCAATGTGAACGTCCCCAACGTTGCCTATGCCGAACTCAAAGGCATTCGCACCGTCCGACTCGGAAAGCGCCATCAAGCCGAACCAGCGGTCAAAGCGGTCAACGAGAAGGGCGAAGTAGAGTACCGCGTTGGCCCGGTCGGGAAAGCCGCAGATGCAGGGCCGGATACAGACTTCGGCACGATTGCCGAAGGCTATGCCTCGGTGACGCCACTGTCCGTCGATCTCACCAAATTTGACGCGCTGCATCTGGTTAAAGCGTGGCTTTCGTGAGCGAAGCGACAACACGTCCGGTTCGTTCAGCCGCTGGCCTCGGCATGGTCTCCGAGAGAACGCGCTTGCGCATGATTGTGCGCCTGCGGGAGCAGGGCATTGGCGACGAGGTTGTGCTCGCCGCGATGGCGGCAGTGCCGCGACATTTGTTTGTCGAAGACGCGCTGGCGAGCCGCGCCTATGAAGATACCGCGTTGCCGATTGGCTTCGGACAAACGATTTCGCAACCGTTTTCCGTCGCCCGGTCGTGCGAGCTTTTGCGCGCGGGCAAAGCGATTGATCTCGCGCTCGAAATCGGCGGTGGCTGTGGCTATCAGGCCGCAGTGTTGGCCCGACTGGCGCGCGAGGTCTACACGATAGAGCGCATCGGCGCGTTAGCCGCGAAGGCGAGGCAAACACTGTCCTCCATCGGTGTCAGTAACGTCAAGGTGCGCAACGCCGATGGTCAGGAAGCAGCGTCGAACGTGGTGCAGTTTGATGCCATCGTGGTCGCTGCGGGCGGGGCGAAAATACCGCCGAATTTGTTGGGACTCATGGCCGACGGCGGGCGAATGGTGATTCCGCTCGGCTCGCCCGAACGGCAACGGCTCACGCTGGTCACACGTACGGGCGACACTTTCCAGCAAACCGCATTTGATGAGGTGGTCTTCGTGCCCCTAAAGACAGGACAAGAATAGATGCAGACTCCAAAATTACTTCTCGTGGCAGCAGTGCTCGCCATCGTTTCGGGTTGCACCACCAGCATCCCCGCACCGGTGCAGGATCGCAATGCGCGACCAGCGCAGCCACCGGTTTTCCCCTCTGCACCCGTCGCGGTCATGCCCGCTAACCCTGCCCTACCGGGCAACACTGCGGGCTCGCAATTTCATGTCGTGCAGCGTGGCGAAACACTTTTTGGTATTGCGCGGAGCAATAACTTAGACATTAACGCGCTGGCCGCGTGGAACAACATCGCGGTCGCCCAGCCCTTGCGTGACGGCCAAGTATTGCGCTTGCAGCCGACGTCGGGAACGGCACCCCACCTTCCCGGCATGCCGTCCCCCGCGCCTGGCGCAACGCTCACGCCGATTCCTTCAACCGGCGCCATTCAGGGGCAACCGCTTCCGGTTGGCCCTACGCCGGTCATTACGTCTGTTACGCCCATCGTGGTGCCCGTTGAAGCTCCACTCAAACGGGAGCCAAAATCGCAACGCGTTCCTTACAGCGATGCGTCGTTAGCCGCCATGAAGCTGGGCGAGGGCCCGACCGTGTCCGTCGTGCCACTGAGCGGCGCGGCCAGCGCGCCTGCTACCAATACGACGCCTGCATTGGGGGCGCTACCTTCCGTCGCTGCTGCACCCCCCCAGGCCGCGCCGCTCATCGACACTGAAATCAAACCAGGCTCCGGAGTGGATCGCGACGGCATCGCGTGGACGTGGCCGACTTCCGGCAAAGTCGCGAGCAAATTCAACGACAAAGCGCCGATGAAGGGTATCGACATTGCGGCCAACGCCGGCACGCCGGTCGTTGCGGCGGCGGCGGGCAAGGTCATCTACGTCGGAAAAGAGCCGCGCGGCTTCGGTCAGATGATCGTCGTTAGTCACGCCAAAGAAACGGTCAGCGTGTATTTCCACACCGACAAATTGCTGGTGAAAGAACAGCAACGCGTTCTGATCGGTCAGAAGCTCGCAGAAGTCGGCGACGCAGCCGGTAACAAGATGCACTTCGAAGTGCGCCGTCAGGGCCGCCCGCTCGACCCGATTTCGCTGATGCCGCGATAACTCAATGTTATGCACGGCTTTGTACCAGTATTACCGCCGATCAAGGGCCGAAGGTGTTTTTTTTTCATAATGTCGACCGAATTACCTCATTCTCGCCTGACATGGCACCCCATCTCCAGCCTTGCGCTCTCAAAGTCGAAATGGCTCAGGTAGTTCGCAATCGTTTCAAACACTGGGCCGAGGGCCGCGCGCAACGCCACTTCGTTTCTTTCCAGTAAATCTACGGCCGCGGTATCGTTGTGGGCGAACAGAATATCCAGCTCCGTCAGTGTCTCGGTGAGCACTGCTGGCGGTTGCTGAGGCTCGCCGCCGGACGCTGGCTTCGCTAACGTTATGTCGTTGAGCGAGGCGAGCGCTGTAACCAGCGTCGACAAGTGCGCGCCCAGGTTTTCTACTTCCTGATGTAAGGCTTCGGGCAACGCATTCGCTTCACTGCCTGAGCGCAATAGATGTTCCAGTCGAAGCGTGGTTTCCGCCATGGACGACGCACCCAGCGTACCAGCGGTGCCTTTAAGCATGTGTAACAACTGTCGCGCGCGGGTGCGATTACCCGTCTCAATATAGTGCGTCAATTGTGCTTGATCGTTGGCGTGCGACGCGGCAAATTGGCGAAGCAGGCTCAGGTATTTTCGAGCGTCACCGCTCAGCAACGCGAGCCCGTGTGCGAAGTGGATGTCGGGCACTTTGAGCGAGAGTGCGTTCAATGCATCTGCGTATGCGTCATCATTGGACGATTCGGCGGGGGCCGCCGCCGGTGTGTCAACCGCTGTCGGTGCATCTGGTGAGTGCGAGGTTGCGGCACCTGGTGACTCCGCAAGGGCGCGGTTATTCCCGGGCTCGGCCGACAACCACAGCAATAACGCTTCATACAAAGCAGCGCGCTTGACCGGCTTACTGATGAAGGCGTTCATGCCCGCTGCTGCGCAGGCGCAGCGATCTCCCTCAAATGCGTTGGCGGTCATCGCGAGGATCGGTTTTGTCTCCCATCCAGGCAGTTTTCTTATCGTGCGTGTCGCTTGCAGTCCATCCATTACTGGCATTTGCATGTCCATAAGGATCAGTTCATACGGGCGGTTTTGCACCATGTGAACCGCGATCCGCCCATCGATGGCGGTCTCCACGGTCATGCCCACACCGGACAGCAATCCGTCCGCCACCTCTCGGTTAATCGCGTTGTCGTCCACTAGCAAGATTCGCGCTCCGCGATGTAGGTCGCGCAACCGCGTCGCCACATCCGCCTTCTCGAAATTTAAGAAGGTCGGCATTAATTCGCGTCCACGCTGGTATTTTGCGGTGAACCAGAACGTGCTGCACCCCCCCGGCGTGCTCTCGTCGCGCGTGCCATCCTCATAAATCGAGCCAAACCGTGCGTGATCGGGAGGCCCACACGGGTACCGCCGTACGTTCTGGTGATGGTCGCACTGGCCTGCTTAAGCGCGTCGAACAAGTGGCTCAGCGTGCCCGCCGAAATGCGGACACCGGCTTCTACTAGCTCAAAGCGAGTGGGTCAATCGTCGACCGAACTTTGCATCAAATACGTGCGCAACTTAGCTCGACCCGCGTCGGTGAATGTGACCGCGTTAACCCCGTCATTCAGGCGTGCCAGACCCGATCGCGTCAGATCGCTGCGCGGACACAGTGACACCGTGCCTCCATCAATTGCGATGCGCAGCCCTTTGACCTGAGCCGACTCACCTCCGATGCAGGCAACGCAATCTTGCGATGCGGTTTTGGCGCGGCAAGCTACGCCTAATACGACGAACAGCGGAACAAACGGTGGCTCGCGCACCAGATCTCGCACCAGCGCCTGTGCGGCCCGTTTGTTGAATACCTGCGTGGCGTCCGATTGTCCCATTTCGCTAATGATCAGTTGCAGGCGCTGGCCAACGATTTGCAGGTTGCGCGACGTTTGCTCCTCTAGGGCAAGAGCGCACGATTCCGTCGCCACTCCGCCCGACTCAACGGCCTCGCTGGGCAGAAACGTCAACGCCATGACCCCACTACCCCGACAGCACCATAAATGCGGCAGCGCGCCAAAATAGCTGTCGCGATAGCGCATTCAATACGGTGGGCATGGATACCGCAGAGTTCGGCACGACGGCTAAACCGCTTCTCGATATCGCTCAGCGATAGCGACGAATTCATCAAAACCTGCAACGAAAGCGTCTGCGACGTCCGGGTCGAAGTGTTTGCCTCGACCCTCGACAATGAGGGCTTGGGCATCGGCATAGCTGAAGGCCGCTTTGTAGACGCGCTGAGAGATCAAAGCATCGAACACGTCAGCCACCGCCATCAGCCGCGCCGCAACTGGAATCGCGTCACCGGCGAGCCCGTCAGGGTAGCCGCTTCCGTCCCACTTTTCGTGATGCCAATGGGCGATTTCTTTAGCGGCGGACAGGAACGCGAGCGGCATTTTGATATCGCGCTCGGCCTGTTCTAGCGCATCACTACCGAGCTTCGCGTGCGTCTGCATGATCGCCCACTCGTCAGGCGTCAACTTGCCCGGTTTCAGCAGGATGGCATCGGGGATTCCCACCTTGCCGATGTCATGCAAGGGCGCAGAGAGTGCAAGCATATTGATGTAGCTTTCGGTCAAGGTCGCCGCGAAACGCGGGTGTGCCTTAAGGCGCACCGCCAGGCGCTCAACGTAGCCATGTGTGCGCAAGATGTGATTGCCCGTTTCCGGGTCGCGCGCTTCGGCCAGATGCGCCAGAGCGCGAATGCTGACGCGTTGCGTCAAATCGTTTTCGTGCATGCGCCGCGCCACCTCGGCTTCCAGCACCGTATTCTGATTTTGCATCCAGTCGCGCGCCAGCTTCGCTTCCAGTTGCGTGCGAACGCGCGCCAACACTACCGCGCGCGTGATCGGTTTGGAGATGTAGTCGGCGGCACCGAGCAAGAGTCCCCGCTCCTCGTCCCCTGCGTCGTCAAGCGCGGTCAGAAAAATCACCGGGATGTCGCGTGTCTCCGGTTTCTCCCGCAGCTTCTCGAGCACGGCGTAACCATCCATACCTTCCATCACCACATCGAGCAACACCAGATCGGGCTTCGGAGTACCCACTGCGAGGCGTAAACCGCGCTCACCTGACGTCGCCGCCAGCACCCGATATTGCGGTCGCAGCAAAGCACTCAACACTTGCAGGTTCTCAGCAGCGTCGTCGATGATCAGAATCGTGGCGTTGTTTCTAGCCGACATAGGTCACAAGACATGACGTTTGATTAATTGTTGGAACCAATCACCTAGTCTCAGTCGCGCACAGAATTCGGCTGTAAGATTTTTACTGCCCAGATGTGTAGGAGAAGCGCTCGAGTTGAGCCAGAACCCGCAACTCCGTAACGGTGCATTTCTGCACCGCAAAGCGGGGGATCAGTAGTAACGCGTCAACTGCGCCCACGGAGCCATTGCAGCCAGACCGTCGTC
>JBBRVM010000139.1:0-8447 GCA_038246865.1 Burkholderiales bacterium | reverse complement strand
GCTGCTCGCCCGGCTTTTTTATGGGCACTCCGCTCATGACATGCCTCGCCGATAAAATCAGGTGCTAACTCTCTGGAATTGAACCGCAATGAACGTCGACGACTTAAGCAACGAACTCAAACACGCCATCAATGCGGCGCGGGGCAAAGTCGACCACCTTCGGGGGTTACTTTGAATACGACAAAAAGTCGCAACGCCTCCTGGAACTTAACGCCGAACTTGAAAACCCGAAAGTCTGGGACGACGCCAATCGTGCGCGTGAGCTGGGCCGCGAAAAACGGCTGATTGATGACGTCATCAGCCACATCGACACGTTAACTGCGGACTCGCAGGGCGCTGCCGAGCTGCTTGAACTGGCGGCGATGGAAGGCGATGAGGAGACGCTGTTGAGCCTCAAAACTGACGTTGACAAGATCACCGCTGTTCTCGCCGAACTTGAATTCAAGCGCATGTTCTCCGGCGAGCAGGACGAGTCGAATTGCTTCCTTGACATCAACTCGGGCTCGGGCGGTACTGAAGCGCAGGACTGGGCGCAGATGCTTTTCCGCATGTATTGTCGCTACGGTGAGCGCAAGGGATTCAAGGTTGAAGTGCTTGAAGAATCCGACGGCGACATCGCGGGGCTGAAGAGCGCATCGATCAAGCTCACCGGGGATTTTGCGTATGGTTATTTACGTACCGAAACCGGCATCCATCGCCTCGTTCGCAAGAGCCCGTTCGACAGCAATGCGCGGCGGCACACCTCGTTCGCCTCGGTGTTCGTTTATCCCGAAGTCGACGACTCGATTGTCATCGACATCAATCCATCTGACGTGCGCACCGACACCTTTCGCGCCAGCGGTGCCGGTGGACAACACATCAACAAGACCGATTCTGCGGTGCGGCTGACCCATATCCCGACCGGCATCGTCGTGCAATGTCAGGATGGCCGCAGCCAGCACAGCAACCGCGACGTCGCGTGGAAGCGCTTGCGCTCGCGCCTGTATGAGCACGAGATGCGCATCCGCATGGAAGCGCAGCAAAAACTCGAAGACACCAAGAGCGACATCGGCTGGGGCCACCAGATTCGCAGCTATGTGCTCGACCAGTCGCGCATCAAGGATTTGCGCACCAACCACGAGACCGGCAACACCGGTGCTGTGCTTGACGGCGATCTCGATCCATTCATCGAAGCCTCCCTCAAAGCGGGGGCAAATCTGGGCAAAGGAGAGGCGTAATGCCCGCGATTGAGCGTCCGCGTTTACTTGCATTGCCCGAGCGCCTTGGCGCCGAAAACATCGTCGTTCGTCCGTATCGGTTGGGCGACGCTGCGGCGCATTTTGCGGCTGTTCAGGAGGATCGTGCGGAGCTGGCTGAATGGGTCGCTTGGACGGACAATTTCCAGACGATAGCCGATTCAGAGGACTATGTTCTGAAGATGGCGGGCCGTTGGGTGACGCGCGAAGGGCTCATCATGGGCATCTTCTCGAAGGACGAGAAAACGCTCTACGGCGGCACCGGATCTCACGGCTTTGACTGGAACGTTCCGTCGCTGGAGATTGGCTGGTTTCTGCGCAAAAGCGCGCGCGGCCAAGGCATCGGCGCGGCTGCGGTCACGCTCTGCTGCAAGCTTGCCTTCGAGCAGATCGGCGCCAATCGCGTCTGGGGCACGGTCGATGTGTTGAATGATCGCAGCTGCCGTTTGTTTGAGCGCGTCGGTTTCACCCGCGAAGCGCATTTGCGCGGCGAATGTCGCGATCATCACGGCGTCGTTCGCGATACGTTTGTCTACGCCATGCTGGCTCGCGAATGGCAAAGCGCGAAAGCAGCTTCTTCCTGAAACGTACATTTTATATGGGCTGGCCGCTGATAATGGCTTAAGTCGACAAATTGCTTAATCGTAATATAGCCCATGTAAAGTGGTCGTTGTAGAGCAAAGCTGATCCTCTCGCTTTCGAGGAAGTCGTCGTCGATATTGCGAAATCGGCAGTGTCGAGAGAGTCATCGTCACCGTGTCCTTCTCTGCGCTATGCTGAATCGTGAACGAAGAAAAGCCAGCTCAGTCTCTGCATGATTTCGTAACCGCGATGGAGCAGTTGATGCTCCGTGCCAAGGGCCTGCCGCCGCTCGAAGTGGCTCGTCAGGCGCAGCAGTGGGCGGCGGCGCATCGGTACCGCGTTCCTGAGCCCTCTGCGCCTCTCTGCGTCATGATTTCACCGCATCCCGATGATGAATGTATCGGCGGCGGACTGCCGCTTCGCCTGATGCAGGAGTCTGGTTGGCGCGTCGTCAATATCGCGGTCACTCATGGCAGCAATCCGGCAAGGCAGTTGGCGCGCGCCGAGGAGTTGTCGGCGGCCTGTGCGCGCATCGGATTCGAGACGCTGTTGCTCGCCGAGCGTGGCCTGAATCGCATCACGCTGCAAGCGCGAGAAACCGATCCTGAGCATTGGGCAAACTGCGTCAATCTGCTCGCTGAAAAAATTGGCGCATTGCAACCAGCGCTCGTGCTCTGTCCGCATGCACTCGACGCCCAGAGCGCACATATCGGCACGCACCACCTGACGCTCGACGCGCTGGCTGTTGTGTCGGCGAATTCTGCCGGCTTCTCGACCACGCTTGCATTCACCGAATACTGGTCCACAATGACCCACGCCAACTTGCTCGTCGAGCTAACCGCCGCGCAAGTCGGCGACATGGTCAGCGCGCTGGCCTGTCACGTTGGCGAAGTCTCGCGAAACCCGTTTCATCTCACGGTGCCGGCCTGGCTCATCGACAACGTGCGCCGAGGCGGCGAGATCGTCGGCGCATCGGGCGGCAACGTTCCGAACTACACGTTCGCAGCAATTTACAACGTCATGCAGTGGCGCGATGGTGCGCTGCAAACAGCGTGGCCCTCGGGCCAGATGATCGGCAGCAACTCGATCTGCGCTGACTATTTCGCATAAACCAGATCGCGCAGAAAGAGCGTTATTCCGGGGATGTAGGTGATGATCATCAGGCAGGTCAGGACGACCAGCACGAACGGAATCAGCTGCGTCACGATCCGATCCAGCGAGATTTTCGCGACCGTACACGCTGCGAACAGATTCACTCCGAACGGTGGCGTGATCATGCCGAGCGCCAGGTTCACCACCATGATGATGCCGAAGTGCACCGGGTCAATGCCGAAGTGAATCGCGACCGGCGCGAGGATTGGCGCGAGCACGATGATAGACGCGCTCGTTTCGATGAACATGCCAATGATGAATAGCGCTGCATTTACGCCGAGCAAAAACAGTATCGGGCTTTGCAGCCATTCCTTCAAAAATATCCCGATCGCATCGGGTACACCGGCGCGCGTGATGAGGTAGGCAAAGAGCCCGGCGTTGGCGATGATGAACATGATCACCGCTGAAGACAACGTACTTTTTTTGAAGATCGGCAGCAAAAGTTTGAGTCCGATTTCACGATACACCACCCCACCCACGAAGAGCGCATAAATCACCGCGACGGCAGACGCTTCGGTCGGCGTAAACACGCCACCGTAAATACCACCGAGAATGATCACGGGCATCATGAGCGCATACGCGGCACGTCCGTTGAGCGAGGCGCGCAATTTGGGGATGCATGAGAGCACGATGAAATAGGCTGCGAATAGCGTGACACCAATCAGGTGCGAATAGCGCTCCATCGTCTGCTCGCTGAGCCCCCTGTCGAGCACGGCAGGCGCGATGTAGCGACTGCCGACGATCAACAGGCCCACTGCGCCAAAAATGATCCCAAGATCGGCAAAGGCCGTCCATAGCGGCAGTCGCCCATCACCATCGCTCTTGCCCCAACCGCGCTTCTTGCAAATCAGATAAACGAACAGCATCAACCCGAGACCAATCAGGAGCCCCGGCCCAAAGCCTGCGATGAACAATTCTCCGATCGAAACTTCGGCCGAAACGCCGTACAAAATCAGCGGAATCGACGGCGGAATGATGACGCCCAATTCAGCGCTCGTCGCCTGAAGCGCGGCGGCCCAGGGCGTGGGATAACCGTGTTTGATCAGCGCAGGAATCAGGATCGCGCCGATGGCAAACGTCGTCGCCACCGACGAGCCCGACACCGCCGCGAAAATCATGCAGGTCAACACGCAGGTCATCGGCAAGCCGCCCTGCACGCCACCGACGAGGCTCTTCGCGAAGTCAACCAGGCGCCGTGAAATGCCTCCCGTCTCCATCAAATTGCCTGCGAGGATGAAGAACGGAATCGCAGCCAACGGAAATTTATTGATGGAAGAAAACATCTCCTTCACCGACACCAGCATGTTCACATTGCCGATGTAAATGCCGAATACAGCCGCGAGCCCAATGGACACGGCGACCGAAATGGTGAGCGCGAAGCACAGCACCATCGTGAAAAGCATGACCGTAGACATCAGGTGTTGCTGCCGACGGCCATCATTGCGCGTTCTCCAGTTCAAGCCGTTTCGGATCGAAGAAATTCCCGATGATCCCCATCACCGCAAACATTCCGCCGACCGGCATCGAGATGTACGCCCAGAACATTGAATATTCTTCAAGCCCGATGATCGTCTGTACGCGACCACGCTGCGCGTAGTCCCACCCGACCACGATGATGATCGCGATCAGCGTCAGACTCGCGACCATTACAACCACGTCGAGCACGCGTTGCATTCGCGGCTTCGCCCAGCGATACAGAACATCAACGCTGACCATCGCGCCCTGACGAAACGCCATCGGAATGCCCATAAAAACCATCCAGATCAGCGTGAAGCGAATCAACACTTCGGTCCATTCCGCGGGCTTTTCCAAAACGAATCGGGTGAGGATTTGAAACACGCCAAGGCCGGCGGCGGCGGCCAGCATCGCGCAGGCAAACAGCATGGACGCGTGCGTGGTGATGCGCTCTATGCGCAGGAATGTCTTTTTCATTGGCCTCCCCCGTTTATAGACTGATTGTAGGCAGAAAAAAACCCGCACGTAGCGGGCCATCTCACGCCATTTGTAGGAGCGGCGAAAGCTGCGAAACGGCGCGACTATGATCGCTTTTTCGCGGCTTTCGCCGCTCCTACAAGCACAACCTCGCTATTTCACCGCACGAATCTTGTCAATGTTGGCCTTGCCAAACTGCTTCTCAAAGTCAGCATTCACTGCGGTCAGAGCAGCTACGAATTTCGCCTTGTCCACTTCAACGATTTGCATACCTTTGGCGCGCAACTCAGTCACGCCTTTGGCATCATCCTCGGCCACGCGAGCACGGTTGGCTTTCACCGCTTCTTTCGCAGCGTCCATGAACACCTGTTTGTCCGCTGCCGAGAGTTTGTCGAACGCAGCTTTGTTCATCAGGATCACGGCTGGCGAATACACATGCCCAGTCAACGACATGTACTTTTGTACCTGATCAAACTTCGCCGACATGATGACCGACAACGGATTTTCCTGACCATCGACAGTGCCCTGTTGCAGCGCAGTGAACACCTCGGGGAACGCCATCGGTGTCGTGATGATACCGAAGCCTTTATATGCCGCGATGTGCACCGGATTTTCCATGGTGCGCATCTTCAGGCCTTTCAAATCTTCCGGCGCATTCACCACCCGGCGATTGTTGGTCATGTGGCGCACGCCGTTCTCGGCCCAAGCCAGAGCCTTCATGCCTTTAGCGTCGAATTTGGTCAGCAGCTCCTGTCCGATTGGGCCGTCGAGCACCGCATGGGCATGCGCTTTGTCACGGAACAAAAACGGAATGTCGAGGATGCGCGTTTCGGGAACGAAGTTCGGCACCGGGCCGCTGGAAGTAAGCGTCAGCTCTTGCGTGCCGAGTTGCACGGCTTCAATCGATTCGCGTTCACCACCGAGCGAGCCGGAGTAGAAGGGCTGAATTTTGATGCGACCATTGGTGCGTTTCTCGACCTCTTTGGCAAAGGTGTCGATGCCGATACCCTGATGCGAATTTTGTGCAATCGAGATGCTGATTTTCATCGACTGTTGCGCGAACGCGGATGACGAGAGTGCGGCAAACACGCCAACGGCAACGGTTGACGCGACTAGGCGTAGTTTCATGAATTTTCCTTGTGAATTTTGCAAATCTCGACTCACCCTGGGAGGATGCGCAGGATGAACTGGTGTGCCATAAGTATTTCAGCGGACGACTAAACTTGATTCGGTAAAAACCCTTGACCCGCACGGAGAACCACCTAGGAGCTACTCGCGGCATTTCATTTTTCGCGGGACGTGGCCTTTTGCAAATTCGAAGTTAAGCGTGAGGCAGACGCCCGCCCGCGAATGACCAGTTCTCCCACGCCGTTTCCTTGAAACAAACCATCACGTGTTCGCGGTTCAAGCCAGTACTTTCCACGCCCGTCATCAGTGCCGCGAGCAGGTTGCGCTTCACCTTCACGCTACGTCCGACTGACCAGAGAATTTCGATCAACACGAAGTCTTCCGTGCGTGAAGACGCGGCATCAGGGTAGCTCGTATCGAAGCGAAAGTCTTCGGCATCGAGTTCGATCACGCGTTGAAACCGATCCGTTTCGGGGACGCCCACAGCGATCAGCGCGGCGTGGATCGCGTCCAGCACGGATGTTTTGAATGCGGCGGATTTGGGCTTCCGAACCGTGAGCGTGACTAGTGGCATGGTTTCGCCCCTTCTAACTCGGAGAGCGGTTTGGGGCGAGGGTAACTGCGAGCGAAAACTCGCTTTTTTGTTCGCTCGATTGCAGCAGACAGCATCTCCCAAAACGGACGATGAAATTCACGACGTTCGGCGTACGGAGGAAGGTGAGGGCGCATGAGGTGTCTCCAGTGTTGCGCCTGAGGGACAGGCGCGATGGATGTACGTTAGAAAAAATTCGCGCGTTCGGAAACAATCTGTGATGCAATGTGCTTTTGCAAAATCTGCAAAGCCACTGGGCTTTCCGCGATGGAACTTGATAATCTGAAACTCTTCGAGCGCGTCGCTGAATTAGGTACGCTGTCCGCGGTTGCGCGTGAACGCGACGTCGCCGTGAGCCAGATTTCACGCGCCATGAGTCAGCTAGAAGCGCGCTATGGGGTGAGCCTATTGCGGCGTACGACACATGGTTTGTCGTTGACGGGCGAGGGCGAAGTGTTCCTCGGCTACTGTCGTGGCATCACGCAAACGCTCGATGAGCTCGATGGCGAATTTTCATCACGCGCGCGCGACGTGCGCGGTATCGTACGGGTGGCGGTGAGCGCGAATATGGCGCATCACGTGATCGTTCCGAGCCTGTCAGAACTCCTGAAGCGTCATCCCGGTTTGACCATTGATTTGCTGGCGAACGATGCGCTCGCTGACATGAGTCGCGATGGAATCGACATCGCGATTCGTACGGGTAGCACCCAGACCGATGAGGTCGTCGCAAGGCAGATCAGCAGTCACGGTCGACGGCTCTACGCCAGCTCCGCATATCTGAAGCAGCACGGCACACCGAAACATCCCGACGATCTCGCGAAACATCGCATCATCACCACAAGCGCCGCGCCGCGACTCAACGACTGGCCATTCATCATCGACGGAAAGTCGGTTACGCGCCCGATGCACGGCCAGTTGCGTGCAAGTTCGACAGGGATTACGCAAACGATGGTGCTCGCCGGACTCGGCATTTGTCGCGTGCATGATCTGATCGCCGCGCCGTTTGTGCGGCGCGGCGAGCTAGTTGAAGTGCTCGCCAAGTTTGTCGATAACCAGGTCGTGCCGATTTACGCCGTGATGCTTCCCGAGCGACATCGCCTGCCGAAGATCAAAGCCTGCGTCGCGTTTTGGGCGGAATGGTTGCCTGAATTTTCCGGCGCACAGCATGCCGGATAACTAACAGCTTTTCGATGAACGCGTTGTTTTATTGGGGATAGATGGCTAATTTACGATTTATCGACTTTGCACTATTTAACCACCCAGCCTTCACGCAATATACGTTACGGCGCAAAGCTGAGGTTCAGAATCATCCGTGGTCAAACAGTCTTGCGAACTGGCTCATCATGCTCAAGGCGATCGCGTCGGGTGTCGCTACTGCCGCTGAAAGTCCCAACTCAGCGTTCTCCCGTTGCCGCAATTAACGCTCCCAGATAGTCGTGAGACATCGGTGTAGGTTGGCCCACTTCTGGCGTTGCAGCCGGTGACGAAGCCGAGCGGCCCCGTTGATCCCGCTAGCTCCTTTCTTGGGCTGCTGCCACACGCCGCTGTGATGTAGACCACGGAGACCTGGCCTACGAACTCGGCTGCCAGGTCGTACTCACGAGGCGCCGCGATTCCGTTGGCACCGGTTTCATCAAACAACTCCATGAAGGGCGCGAGAAATCCCGTCTTGACTGGCAAAGTCGTCGGCACGATGCTTTTTGTCGTCGTTCCGCACGGAACTTCGGGGCCGTAGTCGACCGACTGTGTGATCGAACCTTCGACTGGGCGGAAATATCTCACGCCCCAGTTGCCGGGACTGTAGAACGGGTCGTCGGGGCCGATCT
>JBBRVM010000138.1:0-8508 GCA_038246865.1 Burkholderiales bacterium | reverse complement strand
TAATTTCCAGGCGATAGGGGCGCGACCGTTACAGCGAGCGGCGACGTTGCGCTAGCAGGTGCTATGGCCGTATTCTCCGGGCTCAGAGCGACGCCGTTACGCAGTACGCGTAGGCGCTGAACGCCATCGGAATCGCTGGCGGTCGCGATCGCAGTAAGGGTGCCGCCCGCAATGACCTGTGGTGGCGCGGCGACGCCATCGACCTGTAAAGAGAGGCCGACCGAGGGCGGAGGATTGATGCCCAGTTTTACGATCCGTGGCGTATCGACGCCTATGTCAGTCAGGGTGCCGCCGTTGAATTCAAAACCCAGAAGCACGTTGGCAGTCGCGGCAACGGTAAACGGCTCCGATTGCACTTCGCTAAACAGAAAATTGTTGTCACTCGGCCGAAGCATTGACGCGCCGCGCTGACCAAGTGTCTGTGTCACGCCGTTCACGGACAGCTTGAACGATCCGTTTGATGCTCGGGTGATCACTACGTACACTCCGGGTTCAAGAGCCACCTCTTGGCGAATACTCCCGGTGTAGAAGCCCCCCACACTGCCAAACTGTCTGCCCGACTCGGTCACAGGTTCGGCCTCGACGTAGTTTCCAGGGTTGCCCTGAATACCAACATTGGACCCTGCAAACGTCCAGCTCGCACCCGGTGGGTTGAATTGGCGTGGTACTTGAGAGCCATTGAGAGGCACGCCCAGAAAAGGGGTTTCAAAGCCGGCATTCGCAAAGTTTGGACCAGCCTGATTGATGATGAGCGCGTCAATCACGGGGCTGGTGAAACCTTCGTTACAGAGGTCAGTCATCGTGAACGCGTACGTGCCCGCCGGCAGCATAAAGCTCGAACTCGTGTAGGGCATCAACTCCGTCGTTGCCGGCACCGGCAACGACACGACCCACGTGCGCACACCGTTAACAGAGTACCCGAACAATGGCGTACAAGTACCGACCGATGACGACACCGATTTGGCGAGTCGCGCCGACACGCTGTATTGTCCCGCCGCTACTGTGATGGTCCCGGTCGTGTCGGCCAAACCCACGTTGTAGTACGTGTTCGGCACCCCTAACGTGAGTGCTTTCCCTCCCGACGCGCCCGAAAGTGATGTGCTGTCAATCGTTGCATATGAGAGCGTCCATCCGGTGGCAGCCACGGGGTTACTGCCGGTTGTTGTCTCGAAGCTGGCGTTCGGAAGCGCAAACGGTGCGCTGGCGGTCGTGACTTGGTCTATCAGCAGTGTGCTGCCGCCCGACAGCGTGGCATTCGCCTGTGTTGCGGCAAATTTGATCTCATAGTTGCCCGGTGTGCTGATGCTGAAAGGTTGCGTCCACCACGACTCAAGATGCGGATAGCCGTTGGTTCCAAGCGCTCGCGGTGTAATGTCGCTTTCGACCTGAACGCCGTTTACGGTAATGCGCAACGCGTTGGCGGCCCCAAGTC
Source organism: Burkholderiales bacterium (assembly GCA_038246865.1). Taxonomy (GTDB): domain Bacteria; phylum Pseudomonadota; class Gammaproteobacteria; order Burkholderiales; family Casimicrobiaceae; genus Casimicrobium. The sequence goes on along the minus strand of JBBRVM010000138.1, from coordinate 7,076 downwards.
TACCGGCCATGAAGCGCAGCGAGTACAGACCGGCTGCAGCAAAGTTGAGCGTCTGCGCGATGCTGCCTGTGCTGCTTAAGTACGCGCCTTGCAAGCCGTTGTAACCGCCTGTATTGCTGCCAAGCGCCGGTGTCTGATAACGCTCAATACCCGCAGCGCCGGTAAACGTCCAGCTGGCACCGCTCGGTGCCGCTATGCGTCCACTAGAGCCAAGCGCTGGAGTTTCGAAGGACGCGTTCGCTGGTTGCGACTGCCCATGGACGTCAAGTGCGACCAGGGCGAGCAGACCGAACGAGACGGTGCCAGCGCGTTGCGCAAGACGAGATAACACTGACATGGATTCCCCTGAATCGAATGGGTAGCGACGTGCTTGAGATTGTTATGAGTTGCCGAGTGCAACTTTGGCTCTCAATCGCTGAAAAAAGCGCGTAAAGATATTTGATGGTAGCCATTGGTTATGTCAACGTCATTACGTAAAAAACCTTGGCCTATCTCTCATTCGAAGAAATCTGGGACAGCTTTAACGTTTCGATTACCCGGAGGTCCTTTTTAATCTGATGTCAACGTTAAACGCTGAATCCGTTTAGGACACCTATTCAAGTTGATAGTTGTCTTGTGTTCGTCGCGGTGCTAGCCCAAATGGATCGGTGCGTCAAAAGAGTGGCCGCAATCACGCAATGGCTCTGTCGACGTCGTCGTGAGGCCGAGGAGATTCAGGAAATTGCTTTGTGAGTCCGATTCGAGCGTCGATCCGTGCAACGCTCGCGTGTGCATTTGCATCGCGCAGGCGCGGCCTTTTGTGGGACTGGAGCGTCGAACAACCTACCGGTTTGAGCTACGACTCATCGCCCCTTCCGAGATCACCAAACTACATCTGGACCCGCTGCCTACGTTCTTAGGGCAAGTAAGTCATCAGGGTCTGTTTCAAGCGTCGCCGCAAGCTCCGACCCTAGTGCCCGTGCGGCGCGGGCCCGTCAAGCACGTACTTCGTGCCGCAATACGGACAAGCCGCCTCGCCTGTAGTCACCACATTTAGATACACCTTCGGATGTGCTGACCACAAAGGCATCTTCGGGTTCGGGCAGAACACAACACCCGGGCCCTGAAGGTCGCGAGCGGTGACGTGAACTGCGGTTTCATCCTTGATGGCACTCATCACTTGCTCCTGGTATGGCTTAGACCGTGGTCAGCCAATGCACGTACTTCGGATTGCGGCCATTGACGATATCGAAGAACGCCGTCTGAATCTTCTCGGTGATCGGGCCGCGTGAACCGCTGCCAATCTGGATGCGGTCGTACTCGCGAATCGGCGTGACTTCCGCCGCCGTGCCGGTGAAGAACAGCTCATCGGCAATGTAGAGTTCGTCGCGGGTCAAACGCTTTTCTTTGATCGTCAAGCCCAGATCAGCCGCGATGTGGAATACGGTGTTGCGGGTGATTCCGTTCAGCGCACCCGCCGACAAATCCGGCGTGTAAATCGTGCCGTCTTTCACTACGAAAATGTTCTCGCCCGCCCCTTCAGAAATAAACCCCGACGCGTCGAGGAGGACGGCCTCGTCATAGCCTTCTTCGGTCACTTCCATGTTGGCAAGGATCGAGTTGGTGTAGTTCGACACCGCTTTCGCTTGCGTCATCGTGATGTTCACGTGATGGCGCGTGTAGCTTGACGTTTTCACGCGAATGCCGCGCTTCAGGCCTTCTTCACCCAGATACGCACCCCACAACCACGCGGCCACCATCAGGTGAATCGTATTGCCCTTGGGCGAAACGCCGAGTTTCTCCGAGCCGATCCACGTCAGCGGGCGCAAGTAGCCGCTTTCCAGCTTGTTCTCGCGCACGACAGCGCGCTGCGCTTCCATGACGACGTCCATCGTGAACGGAATGTTCATGCGCAAAATTTTCGCGCTGTTGAACAGGCGTTGCGTGTGTTCCTGCAAGCGGAAAATCGCCGTGCCCTTGTCGGTTTTGTAAGCGCGGACGCCCTCGAAGGCGCCGCAACCATAGTGCAGCGTGTGTGACAGCACATGGATCTTGGCGTCGCGCCAATCCACCATCGTGCCATCCATCCAAATTTTTCCGTCGCGATCTGCCATTGACATAGGTATGCTCCAAAATTGTCGACGCCACTTCAAGGTCGCGTCGTTGATTGATAGGGATTTTAGGCGACGGATGATCGCGCTCGGGCGCAGGGCTGAATTCCCTGCTCTTTGTGGTCGAACCTGACCTTGGTTTTAGCGATTAGGTCAACAACATTGACCTATTTTGAAACGATGAAAAATAAATGTCAAGACCATTGACCCATGTCCGCTGAAAACATACCTGCGAAGCCCGTGAGAACCGCGAAGGCAAAAAATCCGGAAATCGCGCAAGCAGCCTTGAATGAAGCCTGGCGCGTCATGCATTTCGCGCTGCGCGCCGTCATCGCTGAACCCGACCGAATCCTTGCCACCCGCGGCCTCACGCGCATGCATCACCGAATTCTTTTTTTTGTGGCGCACACGCCGGGCATGAGCGTCGGCGATCTGCAAACGACGCTGGATGTCACCAAACAGGCGTTAAACGCGCCACTACGACAATTGCAGACGCAAGGCCTGATCGAACTCGCCAAAGCTGATCACGATGCGCGCGTGCGTGAAATTCGTCTCACGGCCGACGGTGTCGCGCTTGAAGCCAAGCTCACGGGCGAGCAGGAGAAACTGTTCGCAGACGCTTTCGCCAGAGCAGGCGAGAAAGCGCACGAAGGCTGGCGCGCAGTGATGCATGAGCTGGCGCAGCATGCAGGGATGAAATGAGTCCTGCCGACATCTCCCGCATTATCGAAATGGCGTGGGAAGACCGCACACCATTCGAGGCTATCGAGACGCAATTTGGCTTGAATGAATCCGCCGTGATTGCGTTGATGCGCAGCGAAATGAAGCGTAGTTCGTTCAGGATGTGGCGCGAGCGCATGAGTGCGCGAACCACGAAGCATGCGGCGCTGCGCGACCCCAAGGTTTCGCGGCATCGGGCGGCGCATACGCGTCAGGCTTGATTGACCTTAGCTGGATTCGCGGCGGTTGCAGCGAGAAAAGTCTACTCCGCCTGCGCTGTCCGGTAGAAAGCTACAACTCGCTCGTGCTGCAGAGTAAACGTTTGCAACATGCTTTGTCTCGCCGCTGCACCGATGGCGTGGCAGCGAGCCGGATCAGTCGCCAGCGCATCGACAATTTCAAGCGCTTGCGCCTCGGACTTTACGAGAAAACCGTTCACGCCGTGATGAATCAACTCCGCCATACCTAATCGATGTTCAAAGGCGATCACCGGCAAACCGGCGAGCATGGCTTCGGCCACGGCGATGCCGCCTGTCTCGAACAAATGGGGATGCGCGCGATAAATAAAGCAGTCGAGATTGTGCAAAAAATCGCGTGCCGACTGCGAGGCTACGGACAGGATTTCAATGCGCGGATCAGCGCTGCCACGCGACAGGGAGCGCGCGATGGTTGTCGCGCCCATCAGCCTTACGCGATGGCCGCGTCGCGTGAGTTGTCGGAAGAAGCTCGGGTCATTCGGGTGATGCTTCAGGCGCTCGTCGCGACTATATCGACCCACTACAAACCCCGCTGCCGGTCGGTCGGGTGCTACGCTGCGTGGTGCGAATTCGCTGGCATTGGACATAGAGTATTCAACGACTCCTGGCAGTCCGACTTTGTCCTGAAAGAGTTGAGACGGGTAGGTGAAGTCAATATCCAGCGTACGAGCGAGCATCGCCAGATCGGTCACTCGTTCCAGTAGTTGCCGGGGTTGATCAAGGCTAACGCTGATGACGACGCGTTCAATGTTGGTTTTCTCCATCCAGTCGCCATAGTCGAAATACTGCCCCAACAGTATCATCGTGCCGCGCTGGGGGAACACGCCGCGTTCGGGATTGAGCTGAGTGATTGCGCGGTTGCCGGTAAGCGCGCGTTGTGGCAATCCGGTCGACCAGAGTTGCACCGGAATATGTGGAAGCAAGGTGTCATAAAGGTTTAACGCATGCCGCTCTGCCCCGCCGATGCTGGCAAATGTCGCCAGAATGTGTACCGTCGGGTCACGCGGCGGAGCGCTCTGGGACAAGCGCATGGTGGCGCGCAATTGAGCTACTTTCCGGTAGGCAGACGCGGCAAAAATGGCTGCGGTTTGCATCTCGCTGCACTGGTTGAGCGCGGCGCCCGCAGTTGCGTCCGGGTTGAGGCTGAGGGCGTGGCAAAGCCACTGAGCGGCCTGCTCAAGGTGCCCGCATTCAAGCAACATCTCGCCGGCTAAAGTGGCTAATTCGGCGTTGTCGATAGCCCCAGGTGGGATCGCCTCCAGCAAGCCTAGCGCTACGTCCGCCTCGCCTGATTCGAGCTGCTGTTTTGCCCGATGTATTGCTGCTGAACAGGGGTCGACCTTCGCCGGCGCTGCAGTTGTTGAGGGAGCGCCGCCTGCCGCATTGCCATGACAGTCTTTGTAACGCTTTCCGCTGCCGCAAGGGCAGGGCGCGAGCCGTGAAACGCGTGGCATCGTGGTTGCGGACGACCGGTCATTCGGCGCCATAATGTTGACGTACGGTTGCTGCACGGATTCCGCCTCAGGCAAACGCTGTAGCAGCTCACGCGCTCGCGCATGCCAGATAGGATCCTGCGCCGCGATCAGCGCTGCAGTCCGCGCCGCTGCCCAATCCTTCTGCGCTTCTTCAATCGTAGCCAGCGTCAGCTGAAACTCGTAAGCGGTGGGCAAAATCTCCAGCGCTCGTTGCACCCTTGTTTTCGCAATCGTGAGGTCTTCACCGTCAGCCAGAGCGAGCCGCGCAAGCCCGTGTAGTGCGTTGGGATCATCGGGATAGGTGGCGAGTACATGGGTAAACTTGATTCGCGATTCAGCGATATCGCCAGCTGCAAACGCGGCAACGGCTCGGCGACAGCCTTGCCCGGCACGGCGTAAGTGAAAAACTGTTTCACCTGCCCATTTTGCCCGCAATAGCGCCTCGAGCGGGATATGCTTTTCGGGATGCCTGTTAGCCCCGACCGTCGTGCCTGACGTGCCGGTTGTGAGGCCATAATTGGTGGCGGTAACGGGCACGAATGCGAAGTCGGAGTGCGTAGCGATTTGTGCCAGAAAATCACGATCTTCACACACCGGCAGCGACTCATCAAACCGGCATCCCAAATCAACGACGCTACGACGAATGAGCGCGCTTTGCCAGTAAAAAAGTGGTCCGACTCCCATGATGGCGCGGTTAAACGGAACGCCAAAGTGTCGCAGAATCTGTCCGTTTTCGTCAAGTACTCGGGTTACGCCGTAGAGCACTAAACGGTCTGGATGTAGGGGAACTTGCGCCAGCATCGCCGAAACAAAATTTGCGTCATAGCGATCATCGTCATCGAGGAAGCAGAGCCATTCGCCCGTCGCTGCTAACAATCCCGCGTTTGCGGCGTGCGGTCGCGGCAGTTGGCGGCCCAGATTGACCAGTCGAACCTCGTGGCCATCAGGCCAGTGCAAATCCGGAAGTGGGGGATGTTCGCCGCCCGTTGCGTCCACCACAATGACTTCAAGCGCGGGGTGATCCTGCAAGCACAGCGATTCCAGCGCTTGTTTAAGAAAGGGGCGACCCATGCTGCGAACGATGACGCTGACCCGCGTCGCTGAGACAAGTAGTGTGGACGCTGCGTATGCTCGCAATTTATGCATGCAACATATTCTACGGAGCCAACCCTCAGCAGCACGTTTCGCCAGGCGTCTTTTGTGACTAAACGTGCTTCATAACGCCTCGCAATACGCCTTGGGAATTGTGGCGACCGGCCTGTCGTGATGACTATCAATCGCCGATTGCCAGCTAATCGTTGATTTGGCCGACAGAAACTTGATCCTTATCGACTTTTGCCGCTTTTACGCTGGTAGCCCGTAGATAAACGAGCTGTCAGAACGAGCGGTACAACTTACCTGTCGTCCAGCACCGCCTCAAAAAAAGCCCGAATCGCATTGCGTTCAGTTGCTAGTTGATCAACTGGAACGACTGCTCGTTCCGCGCCTTGCAACCGCAGCGCATGTTGCCGCGAGCGAAGTGTCCGATAGGCGCCTGCGGCATTTGCGCCTACTGCGAGATCCACCAAACCGAGTTCTCCGGCTCGAATTGAAAGCGCGATGTTGCCGTGATTGGCTCGCATCGTCGGTTGTGTTGCGGCGTAACGCAAAACCAGAGCTTGAACGGCGAACTCGAGGTCAACGAGGCCGCCCTTGTCGTGCTTGATATCAAACACTTCTGCGGCTTTGCGGTTGGGATGCCCTTCGCTGACTTTCTCTCGCATATGGACAATTTCGTCTCGTAACGCGGGCCATTCGCGTGGTTTGGCGATGATTTCTTCGCGAATTTTTTCGAACGCAGCGCCGATGCCGGCGTCACCCGCTGCGTAGCGAGCCCGCGTCAACGCCTGATGTTCCCAGGTCCAGGCTTTTTCTCGCTGGTATTGCGCAAACGCGGAGGCGGTCGAGAGCAAAAGTCCGGCAATGCCGTCTGGCCGCAAGCGCACGTCAATGTCGTAAGCGCGACCCGCAGCGGTTAGCGTGATCAACCAGCTTTGCAGTCGCTGGGCGACGCGTGTGAGTTGATCGCGGTACTCCCCTGCTTCATCGGGCATGAGGAAAATGAGATCGAGGTCGCTTGCGTAGCCAAGTTCTTTGCCGCCCCAGCGACCATACGCGATAACTGCGAGCGTTGCGCTGCGAGGCAAATTGGCGGTCTTCAGCAGGTGCGCCAGCGTGACTTCAACGACTGCATCGGCAAGCGCGGACAGATGGTCTGACAGTGTTTCCAGCGGCAGCAGTCCAGCGATGTCCTTGAGTAGCAAACGAAACGTTTCCCCTTGCTGAAAATGGCGAATCGCGTCGATAGCGCGCTCGGCATCGTTGCTGGCTTCAGCGAATCGTGCGCTGAGATCGGTGCGCCACTGCGCGTAGTCAATAGGCGTACTTAGCGTGCGTCCGTCCATCAGTTCATCGAGCAACAGCGGACGCTTGGTGACGTAGCGCAAGGCCCAATCACTTGCCGCAGCGAGATCGACCACGCGATCAAGCACCTG
>JBBRVM010000137.1:0-8514 GCA_038246865.1 Burkholderiales bacterium | reverse complement strand
GACAGCGCGAGCGTCTCCTGCACCACGCCCTGGCCCGCGACCGCCGCGTCACCGTGCAACAAAATACCCAATACCTGTTTGCCCGTGGTGTCGCCGCGACGATGTTGACGCGCGCGTACCGAGCCGACTACGACCGGATTGACGATTTCCAGATGTGATGGATTAAACGCGAGCGTGATGTGCATCGGGCCACCGGGCGTGGTGATATCGCTCGAAAAACCCTTGTGATATTTCACATCACCTGCGGATAACGTGGTGTCGTACTTGCCTTCAAACTCGGCAAACAGATCCGCTGGAAGTTTTCCAAAGGTGTTCACCAACACGCCCAAACGACCCCGATGCGCCATCGCGATTACCGTCTCTTGAACGCCAAACGCTCCAGCCTTTTGCAGCATGTGGTCAAGCAACGGAATCACCGTGTCGCCACCCTCACCCGAGAAGCGTTTTTGCCCCATGTACTTGGTGTGCAGATAGCGCTCAAGCCCTTCGGCTGCAGTCAGACGCTCCAGAATGTGACGCTTCTGTTCGGCGGTGTATGAAGGACGAAGGCGAATCGATTCAATGCGCTGGCGCAGCCACTCGCGCTCGTCTTCGTTGGCCATGTACATGTACTCAACGGCGACGGTACGGCAGTACGTTTCTTTCAGCGTGGCAATGATGTCGCGAAGCTTGGCACGGCTTTGACGATTGACAAACAACAAACCGGTGGAGAACTCGGTCTCCATATCGCTGTCGGTCAGCGCGTGGTGCTTGTGGTCCAGCTCTTTGATGAACGGCACTTCTTGCCGCTTAAGTGGATCGATATCGGCGATACGACCGCCGACAAAGCGATAAGCGTGAATTAGCTTCATCACGCCCAACTGCTTGTCCATCAGCGTCGCATCGATACTTGCCGTCGCCGCTTTGCGCGATTTCGCCATCTTGGCGAAGGCGTCAATGACGGGCTGATGAGCTACGTCTTTGGAGCCTGCTCGCATGGCGTCGAAGTAGTCACGCCACTTCTGGTCAACCGAGGCTGGATCAGCGAGATAGTTCTCGTACTGCTCCTCGATGTAGGGCATGTTGCCACCGAAAATGGTGGAGGTTTGTTGCAGTTCGTTCATCATGGAGTGGGGCTCCTTCGGTTACTTTTTTCCCCCTCCAGCGACGGAGAGGGAGTCTGATTAGCGCTGATGCAGAGGCGTCACATCTCGGCTCGTAGCGCCTGTGAACAGTTGACGCGGGCGACCGATTTTTTGATCAGGATCGGCCAGCATCTCGTTGAGTTGTGCGATCCAGCCAACGGTACGCGCGAGAGCGAAGTTCGCAGTAAACAGCGCTGTCGGGATGCCAAGGGCGCGCTGCACAATGCCCGAGTAGAAATCTACGTTGGGATACAGTTTGCGCGATACGAAGTAATCGTCCGACAACGCGATGCGCTCAAGCTCCATCGCGAGCTTGAACAGCGGATCGTTTTGCAGGCCAAGTTCGCCCAGGACTTCGTAGCAGGTTTCACGCATGAGCTTGGCACGTGGATCGTAGTTTTTGTAAACACGATGCCCGAACCCCATCAGGCGAACCTGCGAGTTTTTGTCCTTCACGGCGGTGATGAATTCACCGATTTTTTCGAGGCCGCCGTTCTTCTGGATGTCGAGCAGCATCGAAAGCGCAGCCTCGTTCGCGCCACCATGCGCCGGGCCCCACAGACAGGCAACACCGGCTGCAATCGCAGCGTATGGATTGGTACCCGACGAGCCGCACAAACGGACGGTCGACGTCGACGCGTTTTGCTCGTGATCGGCGTGCAGGATGAAGATGCGATCCAGCGCCCGAACCAGCACATCGTTGACTTTGTATTCTTCGCACGGCGTCGCAAACATCATGCGCATGAAGTTCGCTGAATAGGACAAATCGTTCTTCGGATAGATCATCGGCTGACCCGCCGAATACTTGTGCGTCATCGCCACCAACGTCGGCATTTTTGCAATCAAACGGATTGCTGCAATGTGACGATGCTCGGGATTGTGAATGTCCAAAGTGTCGTGGTAGAACGCGGAGAGCGCGCCGACCAGACCGGTCATGATGGCCATCGGATGCGCATCGCGACGGAAACCACGCAAGAAAAACTGCATCTGTTCATGCACCATCGTGTGGCGCGTGACGTTATCAACAAACGCTGCCTTCTGAGCAACATTAGGCAGCTCGCCGTTCAGCAGCAAAAAACATGTCTCAAGGTAATCGCAATTGGTCGCGATCTGCTCGATCGGATAGCCGCGATACAACAACTCCCCCTTGTCACCATCGATGTAGGTGATTGCCGAGCGACAGGCCGCCGTCGACATGAAGCCCGGGTCGTAAGTGAACTTTCCGGTCTTCGCGTACATCGTTTTTATGTCAACGACGTCCGGGCCAACGGTCCCCTTGAGGACGGGAAATTCAACGCTCGGCGAGCCGTCGCTGAAGGAGAGGGTTGCAGTCGAGGAGGCAATGGCGGCGGTCATTAGGGTTCTCCGATTCAATCAATCAGGGTTCAGTGTTCAGAACAGGTTGGAAGTGAAATAACTCTCATGATTTCGGGTGGTTCTTGAAAATCATGAAAGTTAGTGGGCAGTCTCAAGTCGCGAACGATTTTTATCGTTTCAATTCAGTAACTATTTCAATGGGTGACGCGGGTTTGGCGCAGTGTCGCCACCATGGCGTCCGCTCCTGCAGGAAATGCATCCGTGCGTCCGGCAATAATTTCCCAAAGATCGTTGTCGTCAAGAGCAATCAGGGACAACAATTGAACGTGTTCGGCCTCGGTAAAATTCGCGCCGCGACGCTCTAGCAGTCGCGTGAGAATCAGATCGTTCTCCAGAAAGCCGCGACGGCAACGCCAGCGCAGTTTCGACAGTTCGAGATCAGTCAGCATGGTGTGACGGTCCTTACGTCTTAAGCTGCGCGCTTGACAAGCATTTCTTTGAGCTTGCCAATCGCCCGCGTCGGGTTCAAGCCTTTCGGGCACACGTCCACGCAGTTCATGATGGTGTGGCAGCGGAACAAACGATAAGGGTCTTCGAGATTGTCGAGACGGCTAGCCGTGTCGTGGTCACGACTGTCAGCGACAAAACGATACGCTGCAAGGAGTCCCGCCGGGCCCACAAATTTGTCCGGATTCCACCAGAAGCTGGGGCAACTGGTCGAGCAACATGCGCACAAAATGCACTCGTAAAGACCGTTCAATTTTTCACGATCTTCCTGACTCTGAAGGCGCTCTTTTTCGGGCGGCACTGTCTCGTTGACGATGTACGGTTTGATCGAGTGGTACTGTTTGAAGAACTGGCTCATGTCCACGATCAGATCGCGCACCACCGGCAAACCGGGCAGAGGGCGGAGCGTGATCTTTTGCGGCAACGTGAGCATGTTGGTCAAACATGCAAGGCCATTTTTGCCATTGATATTCATCGCATCTGAACCACATACTCCCTCACGGCAGGAGCGACGGAAACTAATCGATTCATCCTGCTTTTTGAGCTTGAACAGCGCGTCGAGCAGCATGCGCTCAGAGCCGTCCAGCTCGACCTCGTAGGTCTTCATCGACGGTTTCGCGTCGACGTCCGGGTTGTAGCGATAAATCTCGAAAGTGCGTGTATCAGCCATAACTTCTAGCCTTGAAAAATTGGGACGGTCATCCTGAGCGTATGCGAAGGATCAGGTTGCAATCGAGTCTCGTGAGTCGAAGAGTATCGTCGCGTCAACTGATGTTTCGCTTTGCTCAACATGGCAACGATTAGAAAGTTCTTTTCGCCAGCGGAACCGAATCCACTGTGAGTGGTTTCATGTTGACCGGTTTGTAGGCAAGACGATTACCCTCTGAGAACCACAACGTGTGTTTTAACCACTCATCATCATTGCGTCCCAGTGGGTGCGCTTCGGTGTCGCCATAGTCATCGACGGTATGCGCGCCACGGCTTTCGTGGCGGGCGGCGGCCGAAACCATCGTCGCCTTCGCAGACTCCATCAAATTGGCGACCTCGAGCGCTTCGATGCGCGCGGTGTTGAAGACTTTTGATTTGTCTTTGAGCGCCAGACTCTCCGCCCGCTCAGCAATCGCGAGTACCTTAACGACACCCTCGTCCATCGTCTTTTGCGTGCGGAAAACGCCAGCATGCAACTGCATTGCTTTGCGCAAATCGTTGGCAACGTCTTGCGGATACTCACCGCTCGTCGAATTGTCCAATTTGGCAATCCGCGAGAGCGAGAAGTCGGCTGCGTTCGCAGGTAACGGCTTGAATGCTTTGCTCGAAAGCGCGATGTCAATCAGGTGATTGCCCGCTGCACGACCAAACACGAGGAGATCGAGCAGAGAGTTGGTCCCAAGGCGATTAGCACCATGAACCGACACGCATGAGCACTCACCAATCGCATACAAACCGTTAACGACGCTCGACGGATTGTCACCTTTGGGCACCACAACCTGACCGTGAATGCTGGTCGGGATGCCGCCCATCTGATAGTGAATGGTCGGCACTACGGGAATGGCTTGCTTAATTACGTCCACGTTAGCAAAGTTTTTGCCTATTTCGTGCACCGAGGGTAGTCGTTTCATGATCGTTTCGGCACCCAGATGGGTCAGATCGAGCTCGATGTAATCTCCGTTCGGACCGCAGCCACGACCTTCCTTGATCTCTTGATCCATGCAGCGCGAAATGAAGTCGCGCGGCGCGAGATCTTTCAGCTTCGGCGCGTAGCGCTCCATGAAGCGCTCGCCCTGCTTGTTACGCAGAATCGCGCCTTCGCCACGGCAGCCTTCGGTTAACAGCACGCCCGCGTTGTGAACGCCGGTCGGATGGAATTGCCAGAACTCCATGTCTTCGAGTGGAATACCTGCACGTGCGGCCATACCCAAACCGTCGCCAGTGTTGATGAACGCGTTGGTGGAGGCTGCGAAAATTCGGCCCGCGCCGCCGGTGGCGAACAACACGCACTTGGCATGAAAGATCGACACCCCGCCGGTTTCCATCTCGAGCGCTGTCACACCGACGGCGTCACCATCGGCGTCGCGAATGATGTCGAGGGCCATCCATTCAACGAAAAATGTGGTGTTGCTTTTCACGTTCTGTTGATAGAGCGTGTGCAACATCGCATGCCCTGTACGGTCGGCTGCGGCGCAGGCTCGTGGCACCGGTTTTTCACCGTACTTTGCACTATGTCCACCAAACGGACGCTGATAAATCGTGCCATCGGGATTGCGGTCAAACGGCATACCCATGTGCTCGAGTTCGTACACAACTTTCGGCGCCTCACGGCACATGAACTCGATGGCGTCCTGATCGCCGAGCCAGTCGGAACCTTTCACCGTGTCATAGAAGTGGTAGTGCCAGTTGTCCTCTTCCATGTTTCCGAGTGAGGCACCGATGCCGCCTTGCGCCGCGACCGTATGCGATCGCGTGGGGAACACCTTGGAGAGAACTGCGACGCGCAAACCTGCGCGCGCCAATTGCAGGGAACAGCGCATGCCGGCACCGCCGGCACCGATCACGACTGCGTCATATTTGTGTACTGCGAGAGCCATTAAAACTTTGCCCTTATTTCAAACCAAAAAGAATGTATGTCGCCCAGAGTACGACAGCGATTGCCGCGACCCAGGTGTATGCGTTGAGCACCGAAAGCACCGCACGGTTTTTCACGTAGTCGGGCCACACATGCAGCGAGCCGACGAGGCCGTGATAGGCCGTGGCGATGATCGTGAGAATAGTTGCGAGTTTGAAGCCAACATTGGCGAACAAGCTTTGCCACTGCACCGCGTTCGGGGTGCCATAAATCATGAGCAGCGCCAAAACCAGAAATACATATGCCGCAACGATCACCGCGCTGATGCGCTGCAACCACCATTCCGAAATGAACTTGGATGAGGCAGCCATTACATAAGCCTCCACACCACGAGCGCAGTCAACACCACGCTAATGCCAAACACGGCAAACGCAGACGTGCGAGCGGTAGCCAGATCAAGCCAGACGTTAGCGTCCTGAATCATGTGGCGAATGCCCGCGACGAGGTGATAAATCAGCGCAAACATCAAGCCGATCAGTACGAGCTTGGCGATCGGATTGCCCCAGACGACGCTGCGGAAAGCCTCGAAACCTGCCTCGGATTTAAGGCTCATCTGCAACATCGCGAGCAAGAACAGCAGGCAAACAAACATCGCGAGACCGGTCACGCGATGCACGATGGAGGCTATGCCCGGGATCGGCAGGCGGTAGTGCGCCAGATCGCCGAATCCGATGTTTCGGTACACCGGTCGGGCGCGAGCCTTGGCTAGAGGGGTGTCGGACATTGAGAGAGCACTCCGTAAAAAAATCGATCTATCTCAGCCTGTCATCCTGAGCAACGCGAAGGATCCGGTTGCGGAATGAAGTTGCTTGCATGAGCACGAACGATGCTTGCGTAAGCACGAACGCTGATTGCGTGGGCAAAATCAATTCAACCACCTGATGTTTCGCATTGCTCAACATGACAGCCTAACTTAATGTGTTTGCGTAATGATGGCTGCGCGTCGTGCACAGTCCTCGTCTAAATTCAACTGGTTTGTCAGCATACGTGTACGCGATGCGCTCAACGCACAACAGCGGCGAGCCCATACCCACTCGCAGCGCTTCGGCTGTAATCGGGTCCGCAGTGACCGCCTTGACCTGCTCTTCCGCGCGCAACATGCGCACACCGAACTCGGTTTCAAAAAAGCCGTACATCGAGCCCACATGGGCGTCAAAGCGCTCTTTGGTCAAGCCTTTGAACAAATTGGCGGGCAAAGTGATTTCGTCGAGCAGCGTGGGCTCGCCGCTGTAGCGCAGCAGGCGGCGCAGGATCAGAATGGCGTCGCCCGGCTTCATATCAAGTGATCGGGCGACTTCGGCACTAACGCGGCCACGTTTGACATCCAGAAGCTCGCTGGCCGGATATTCGTTTTGCCCGTCATTACGGCGCAACCGCAAAAAACGAAAATTCGAACTTTTCGTCTCTGTGTGCGTTGCAACAAATGTGCCCTTGCCCTGACGGCGAACCACGATGTTCTCGCCCGCCAGCTCATCGATGGCCTTGCGCACCGTGCCCTGACTCACGCTGAATTGCCCTGCAAGCTCCTGCTCGCTGGGGATCGCCTCGCCCGGACGCCATTCACCCGACTCCAGGCGTTGCGTCAGGAGTCCCTTGATCTGTTGATACAGGGGCTGAAACGACGGCGTTTCTGGAACGGGAAAGGAAACAGCTATTGCTAGTGCGGCGTCGCTCATGCCTGAATTGTTGCGCAAATCGGCATTCCGCGCAACGGGCCCTCTTATGTCTTATATAAGACATAAGACTATTGACGCTCACGTCAACTTGATGAATAATTTGTGCACATCGGCAATTTTTCGCAGTGCAGCATTTGCAAAACTGCGAACAACCAAAGCGTCGGAGTGGTTTGCGCGAGAATTATGGGTTGAGTCGTTTACGTAGTCTCTTGTTGTATCTCTCAGTAGCCCTCCAATCCTCCAATAAGGAAAAAGAACATGAAAGCCCCCGTTCGTGTCGCCGTCACCGGTGCCGCTGGCCAAATTGGTTATGCCCTCCTGTTCCGCATCGCCTCGGGCGAAATGCTCGGCAAAGACCAGCCAGTCATCCTGCAACTGCTCGAAGTGCCAATCGAAGGCCCGCAAAAAGCGCTCAAAGGCGTGATGATGGAGCTCGACGATTGCGCCTTCCCGCTACTCGTGGGCATGGAAGCACACGGCGATCCGATGACCGCATTCAAGGATGTCGATTACGCGCTCCTGGTTGGTTCGCGTCCACGCGGCCCCGGCATGGAACGCGCTGAGTTGCTCGCAGTGAACGGCGCGATCTTCACGGCTCAGGGCAAGGCGTTGAACGCCGTTGCCAAGTGCACGGTCAAGGTTTTGGTAGTGGGCAACCCGGCCAACACCAATGCCTACATCGCACAGAAGTCGGCTCCCGATCTGCCGGCGAAAAACTTCACCTCGATGTTGCGGCTGGATCACAACCGCGCGCTGTCACAGCTCGCCGCCAAGGCGGGCGTCGCCGTTGCCGACATCAAGAAAATGGTCGTCTGGGGCAACCATTCGCCCACGATGTACCCGGACATCCGCTTTGCCACCGCAAATGGCGTTGCGCTCAAAACCAAGGTTGATGACGCCTGGAACAACGACGTGTTCATTCCCACCGTCGGCAAGCGCGGTGCTGCGATCATCGCCGCCCGCGGAGCATCGTCCGCCGCCCGCGCCGCCAATGCTTTGGTGGATCATGTTCACGATCTGGTCACGCCCGGCGCGATTCACAGCATCGCTGTCAAGAGCAATGGCGAATACGGATTCGACCCCGATGTCTGGGCAGGTATGCCGGTCAAAACCGTCGCCCCCGGCCAGTACGAAGTCATCAAAGGCCTGCCTCTCGATGAGTTCGCCAAGCAAAAAATCGCCGTGACGAATAAAGAACTTGTCGAAGAACGCAACACGGTTAAGAGCATGCTGTAGAACCGCCCGATGCGCGCCGGTTAAGAATATT
>JBBRVM010000136.1:0-8590 GCA_038246865.1 Burkholderiales bacterium | reverse complement strand
GGATGGCCGGAGTAGGTGTAGCCGTGCCCGAACACACCGACGCTCGCGCTCGCATCGGCGCACGCCTGATAAATTTTCCCGCTCACATAAAGAGCAGAGAACGGCACGTACGCCGAGGTGATCATCTTGGCGGTCGTGAGCATGTCGGGCTCAAGGTTGTACGTCTGCGAACCGAACAAATTTCCGGTGCGCCCAAAGCCCGTGATGACTTCATCGGCGATGAAAAGTATTTCGTATTTTTTGAGAATCGCCTGAATTTTTTCGAAGTAGGTCGGTGGCGGAATAATCACTCCGCCCGCGCCTTGCACGGGTTCAGCGATAAATCCGCCAATCGTGTCCGCACCTTCTTTCAGGATCAACGCTTCAAGTTCGTGCGCAAGCCGCGTCGCGAATTGCTCTGAAGATTCACCCTCATTCGCGAATTGATATGGATGCGGACAACCGGTGCGCAACACGCCATCAATCGGCAAGTCAAAGTGCTGGTGCATCGCCGGAATGCCCGACAACGAGGCCGTTGCGACCGTCACGCCGTGATAGCCCTTGACCCGCGCGATGATCTTTTTCTTCAGCGGTTTGCCGATGGCGTTGTGGTAGTACCGAACCAGTTTGAACGCCGTGTCGTTTGCCTCGGAGCCCGAGTTCGCGAAGATCACGCGACCCTCGCGCAAGGCTTGCGTTGTGGCCAGCGAGATCAGTTTTTCACTGACCTCGGCGACGACGTTGTGCGCCTTGCCGGAAAACGAGTGGTAGTACGGCAGTTTGTCCATCTGCCGCTTCGCCGCGTCGGCCAAACGCTTCTCGCTGAACCCCAGCGACGCGCACCAAAGCCCCGCCATGCCCTCGATGTAGCGCTTGCCCGTATCGTCAATCACCTCGATGCCGTCGCCCTCAACGATGATCAGCGGCGCATCTTTCTCAATGGCGCGCAGGTTGGTGTACGGATGAAAGTGGTTAGCGACGTCTTTGCGGGCTAATTCGCCAGCGAGCGGGGCGGAAACGGGTGCGTTCATGGCACGTCTTTTTGCGGGTTATGTCGGAAGACGGCATTATCAGTCACGAGTTCAGCTTTTTGTTGAAACCACCGACAGATAGGAGCTAGAGCGGATTTTCGTAATTAATCGATATCCAAAGAAAATAGCGTCTAGCTCCTATAAAAACTGACTTTCACAAGAAAGCTGTTGAATTCGGCTATTGGTCTTTTCGTTGTGGCGGCAACGCCCGCGCCTGCACGACGAGCTTGTTATGCGCGTCAAGAAACGCCGCAGCAATCACCTTGCCCTCGTTGGTGATGCTCCAGCCTGCCGCCCCGCCAAGTACCTTGCCGATCACCATGCCGCCAATCCCCAGATCGGTCGCCCGCGCAGAGCCGGTCGCAGCTGCCAGTTGTTCGGTCGTTTCATTGTCGGTCAGCAGCAGCACCGCTTGCGCCTCCTTGAACTTCACGCCACTGGCCACGCCAGCCCAATCGCGCAGCACCGGAATCATGCCAAGAATCGCCGCGATCCCGCCGCCGGCGTTATTTTCACTGAAACTGAGCGACGGCGTGAGCGTCATAAGTGCGCCGATACCTTCGCCCTTTTTCGGCACGGTCTCCGCCTTCAAAATGCCAGCTTCTTTGAGCGTCTGTTCCTGGATCGTACCGCGCAAACCAGCCGCGCGATCAACGATGCGAAAGCAGCCGGATTGCTGCGCCGTGACGCGGATCAGCGGCAGTGGCGTTGGCGGCAACTGGGAGCCGGAGATCACGCTGTAGCCGTTCGGATTTTCCGAAAGTGCAACGGTGGCAATCGGCTTGTCGCAGGTGACCAGTTCCTTCGCCGCTCATTGCGCGCCCGCAGGCCCAGCCGAGCCGGAGACTTTGCTACCACCCTCGCCCAGATCAGTTTGCCGGCAGGACGCTAGGGCGAGAACTGCAACAAGCAGGAACAGAACGAGCGTGCGGTTCGTGGCAAACTTCATGGCAAACTTCGAATTGCGAATCACGCACATTTAACCCGATTGCCGCGCAACACGCAGAAATCGTACGGAAAGAAAAACGTCATGTTGAAACTCTGGGGCCGCAAAAATTCTTCCAATGTCAAAAAGGTCATGTGGGCCTGCGCCGAGCTGGGCGTGCCGTATGAGCGCGTCGACGCGGGACTGCACTTTGGCATCACCACGACCGACGAATTCCGCGAAAAAAACCCCAATGGAATGATTCCGGTGATCGATGATGACGGCTTTATTTTGTGGGAATCGAACGCGATTCTGCGGTACCTCTGCGCCAAACATCCCAAGGCCCCTTTCTGGCCAGCCGACCTGAAAATTCGCGCCTCGGCAGACCGCTGGATGGACTGGCAATGCACCACGCTGGGGCCACCGATCGGCCCGGCGTTCATGCAGCTCGTGCGTGCGCCGGAAGCGGAATGGGACCTGAAAATGATCGCGACCAACGTTGCCAAAGCAGCGCAGAACTGGACGATTGCTGACCGTCAACTCGGCAAGACGAAATGGCTGACCGGCGACGACTTCACGGTCGGCGACATCCCCGCAGCAATACTCGCCTACACCTGGTTTGAGATGCCGCTGGCCAAGGTTGGGCTTAATCAGCAACGTGTTCCATTGGCCAATGTGGACCGTTGGTACGCACAACTGAACGCCATGCCGAACTTTCGCGACATCGTGGCTATCGGTCTGACCTAAGCACTTTGTGGGAGCGGTTCCACCGCGATATCCCACATTGGCAATCATCGCGGTGAAAACGCTCCCGCAATGCTCTGCCGAGTCATCCGCTACCATTGATTTGATGCAACCTACCGATCTCCCCGCGCTCGAACAACCCTACCTCGACCTGCTCGAGCAGGTTCGCGCGCAAGGTGCCGAAAAAGGCGACCGCACCGGCACGGGAACGCGATCAGTGTTCGGTGCGCAGATGCGCTTTGATTTGCAGCGCGGCTTTCCGTTGCTGACAACGAAAAAAGTTTTCTGGAAAGCTATCGCCTACGAGTTGCTGTGGTTTTTGCGCGGCGACAGCAATGCCAGGTGGCTGCAGGAACGCGGTGTCACCATCTGGGACGAATGGGCGAAACCCGACGGCGATCTTGGTCCGGTGTACGGCGTGCAATGGCGCTCATGGCCCAAGCGCAAGGCGGACGGCGGCGGCACGATTGACCAGATCGCTACCGCAGTAGACATGCTCAAGCGCGACCCTAATTCGCGCCGCATCATTGTGTCGGCCTGGAACGTGGCGGATTTGCCGAAAATGGCGCTGTTACCGTGCCACGCGTTCTTTCAGTTCTATGTCGCCGACCCGATTTCAGCGCGAGACCGGGCTCGCGCCAAGGAGGAAGGCCTCGACGACACGTTGCCCAAGCCCCGTCTATCCTGCCAGCTCTATCAGCGCAGCGCCGACCTTTTCCTCGGCGTGCCGTTCAACATCGCGAGCTATGCATTACTCACACACATGATCGCGCAGCAGTGCGATTTAGACGTCGGCGACTTCATCTGGACTGGCGGCGATTGTCACATTTACAGCAATCATTTTGAGCAGGTTGCGACGCAGTTATCGCGCACGCCGATGTCACCGCCCAGGCTCGTTATCAAGCGCAAGCCAGCATCGATTTTTGAGTATGAGTTTGAGGATTTTGAGATTGTCGGATACGAGAGTCATGCGGCGATTAAGGCGCCGGTGGCGGTTTGACGAATGCCTATCGTTGCCGTGATGGTGCATGTGGCTGACGTTGAAGCCGGATTGCTTTGGTATCAACAGGCTTTTCCATCGGCACAGCGCAAGTCAATCTCTGAGCCGATCTTCGAGTATCTGGATGTGGACGGCGTGAGTATCGAGATCGTTCTTGCGGATGAAAAAGTTGCGTCTGGCTCGGCGGGTTCGGTGGTTTACTGGCACTTCGAGCACTTTGATTTAGCCCTGAGTCGGATGCAATCAATCGGCGCGACGTTTTATCGCGGCCCCGGAAATATTGAAGACGGGAAGCGCATGTGTCAGGTGCACGATCCGTGGGGCAATTGCGTCGGGTTACGCGGATAAACCATTGCCCGGATCAAGTGGGCATTCAACCCGCGCGGCATCGCACTAACGATTCGCGCTCACTGACTAACCCATGCCTCGCAGCAAAACCACCTCACTGTTACCCGCGGAAGTATTTTTCGCCTCGCGTGGTTGGACGCCGTTCGCGTTTCAACGCGAGACTTGGGCTGCGCAGGCGGCGGGGAAGAGTGGGCTGATTAACGCGCCGACTGGGTTTGGTAAGACGTATGCGGCGTTTTGTGGATTGTGTGGAGAGCCAAAGACAAACAGCGCTTTACCCCCTCTCCCCTTGCGGGAGAGGGTTGGGGTGAGGGGGAAGGTAGCGCTTATTGCCAACTTGCCCAGTGAGGCCACGGTCACCCTCTCTCCCAGCCCTCTCCCCTCAGGGGAGAGGGAGCCTGCATCGCCCCCCATCACCCTCCTCTGGATCACCCCGCTAAAAGCCCTCGCCGCTGACACCCTGCTCTCGCTCAAAGACGCAGCCGCTGCCATGCAACCCACATGGACCGTCGGGCTGCGGACAGGCGACGTGTCTACCAGCGAGCGTGCGAAGCAGGATCGCCGCTTGCCCACGGTACTTGTCACCACGCCGGAATCGCTCGCGCTGATGCTCACCAAAGCGGACTGGCAGGCGCGACTCGGGAGCCTCAATTGCATCGTGGTCGATGAGTGGCATGAGCTGTTGTCGTCGAAGCGCGGCGTGCTGCTGGAGCTATGCCTCTCGCGCGTTCGTGGCGGCAGAAAAAGAGGAACCAGGCCGCTGCAAACCTGGGGCATGAGCGCGACGCTCGGCAACTTGGATGAGGCGATGCGCGTGCTGATCGGCCCGGACGCGGCGCTGGCGGGCGAAGGCGTACTGATCAGCGGCAAGATCAAGAAAGACATCGTGATCGATTCGTTGATGCCGAAGACAATTGAACGTTTTCCGTGGGGCGGGCATTTGGGTTTGCGCCTGTTACCCGAAGTGTTGGCGAAACTCGATCAGTCGAAGAGCACGCTTATCTTCACCAACACGCGCTCGCAAACCGAGATTTGGTACCAGGCGCTGCTCGATGCCAAGCCGGAACTCGCGGGCCTGATCGCGCTGCATCACGGTTCGCTCGATAAGGCGACACGCGCCTACGTGGAGGAAGGCATCACGAGCGGCGCGCTGCTGGCGGTGGTGTGCACCAGTTCGCTCGATCTCGGTGTGGACTTTCGCCCGGTGGAACAGGTGCTGCAAATCGGCTCGCCTAAGGGCATTGCGCGCCTCTTGCAACGCGCGGGACGCAGCGGCCATCAACCGGGCGCAAAAAGCCGCGTCACGGTCGTGCCAACGCATGCGCTGGAGCTGGTAGAGGCCGCAGCCGCGAGGCAGGCGGCGTATGCGGGGCACATCGAATCGCGAACGCCGTTGGGCCAGGGTCACAGCGGCGCGAAGTGGCGTTCGCTGGATGTGCTCACGCAGCACATGGTGAGCTGCGCGCTCGGTGGTGGGTTTGATGCGGATGAATTGCGCTCCGAAGTTGAGCGCACGTTTTCGTACATGGCGCTGACTGACGCGGAATGGACGTGGTGTCTGGATTTTGTGACCAAGGGCGGTGCTTCTCTTTCGGCGTATCCTGATTTTCACAAAGTGGTAATCGACGCAGAAACGGGCTACTACGTAGTCACCGATCGACGTATCGCCACGCGCCACCGCACCAATATCGGCACCATCGTATCCGAAGCGTCAATCACCGTGCAGTTTCTCGGCGGCGCGCGGCTCGGGCATGTCGAGGAGGACTTCATCGCGCGCCTGAATCCCGGCGACGCGTTCATCTTCGCGGGCCGCGTGGTCGAGTTCATTCGCGTTCGCGAGATGACGGCCTATGTGCGGCGCGCCGCAAAACGGAAGAATCTCGTGCCGCGTTGGGCCGGTGGAAAAATGCCGCTTTCGACACAACTCGCGGACGCGACGCGTGCGTTGATTGCCGAGGCAAAACACGGCGTTTACTCAACGCCCGAGACCCAACTGTGCGCGCCGCTATTCGCGCTGCAAGCCCGACTATCGAAGCTACCCGACAACAAAGAATGGTTGATCGAATCGTTCAAAAGCAAAGAGGGCTGGCACCTCTTCTTCTTTCCGTTTGAAGGGCGCTTGGTGCATCTCGGGTTGGCCACGCTGTTCAGTTACCGCATCGCCAAGAATCATCCTGAATTGGGCAAGACTTTTTCGATTGCAATCAACGATTACGGCTTCGAGTTGCTCTCGCCCACGGAAGTTACATTGAGTGCGAAAGAGCTACGCGAACTGCTCGATTCACGAAACGTAGAGGCCGATATCCTCGCCGGACTCAACGCTGCCGAGCTAGGCAAACGCCAGTTCCGCGAGATCGCGCGTGTGGCGGGACTGATCGATCAGGGCTACCCAGGTCAGAACAAATCCAGCAAACAGTTGCAGGCGTCGAGCGGACTGTTGTTTGAAGTATTCACGACCTACGACAGCGAAAATTTGCTGCTGAAACAGGCGGTGCGCGAAGTTCTGGAGCGGCAGCTGGAAGCGTCTCGTTTAGCCTCTGCGCTGCTGCGATTGCGCGGCAGCAAAGCACTCATGGTCACCTGTGATCGCCCGACGCCGTTCTCGTTTCCGTTGATGGTTGAGCGGTTGCGCGAGAAGCTTACGACGGAGCAGATCGAGCAGAGAGTGGCGCGGATGGTGGAGGAGTTGGATGGGGTGGCTTCGCCGTAGAACCGATGCTCGCGTCAGAGCTACGTTTCGTCACGCAACCGTTGCGATGGCTTGCAACGCCGCACGAATTCCGGCGGGGATAGCCACACTCTTCCCCGCCGCTCGATCCACAAATACATGCACGAAGAACCCCGTCGCACGCGGCTCTTCATCACCTTCGCCAAACAGCCCGACTTCGTAGCGAACCGAGCTGTTTCCAAGCTTGGCGACGAATAGCCCCGCATGCACCGGCTCCGGGAAGGAGAAGCTTTTCTTGTAAGTACAGCCTGAATCCACAGCGAAGCCAACGATAGGCGCGTTGTGAATATCGAGGCCACCAAAGCGGATCAGGTATTCGTTGATGACGGTGTCGAACCAGCTGTAGTAGACGACGTTGTTAACGTGCCCGTAGATGTCATTGTCCATCCAGCGGGTGGGGATGGTTAAGAAGCGTTTGTAGTGGGCGCGGGGCATCTACAAATTATCAACCAATTTGTGGCGTCGTCCTCGCGGCCTACAGGACGCGGGGAACCAGGGCGTGAGCCGAGCGTTGAGGTCGCGCCCTACGCTAATCGCTCGTCGAGCAACTCGATCCAGTGCTTCACCACTAGCTCAGTCCCGCTCTGTAAATGTGTCATGCAACCAATATTGGCCGTAGCAATTTGCGTTGGCGCGCCAGCCGTCAACGACTTGAGTTTTTGGCTCTTGAGTTCATTGCTGATTCTGGGTTGCAGCACGGAGTACGTGCCCGCTGAGCCGCAGCACAGGTGGCTATCGGCAACGGGCGAGAGCGCGAAGCCCATGTCCTTGAGCAGGCCTTCAACGCCCCCCTTCAATTTCATGCCATGTTGCAGCGTGCAGGGTGGGTGGTAGGCAATTTTCTCGGTGGCGGGTTCGACTTTGGCTTGCAGTTTTGGCCATTCTGCTGCGATGACCTCTGAGATGTCTTTTGACAGCATAGCGACGCGCTGGGCTTTGGCCGCATACGCCGCGTCATGTTTCATAAATTGCCCGTAGTCCTTGAGCATGACGGAGCAGCCGGAGGCGGTGCCGACTACGGCTTCTGCGCCCGTTTCGATGAGTGGCCACCATGCATCGATGTTGGCACGCACTTTGGCGACGGCTTCATCGTGTGCATTGAGATGATGCGACAGCGCGCCGCAGCAGCCGCCCGCGCTCACGCTTTTGAGCGTGATGCCAGCCGCGTCCAGCACTCGGGCGGTAGCGCTGTCAATCGACGGCGCGAGTGTGTCCTGCACACAGTTATCGAGCAACAACATTCTGCGTGTATGTTGAGCGGTGGGCCAGGCACCCGGTGCGCGACGCGGCTGAATCTTGGCCTTCAATGCAGCTGGCAGCAAAGGGCGCGCAGCTCGACCGAGCGCAATCGCAGCGGCGAAAGATTTTTTGCTTAGCAGGCCTTTGCGCAGGACGGTTCGTTGCAGTGACTGACCAAACGTACGACCGACTTTTTTCTCAACCACCGCGCGGCCGATGTCAACCAGACGACCATATTCCACGCCGCTCGGACAGGTGCTTTCGCAGTTGCGGCAGGTGAGGCAGCGATCCAGATGCTGCTGTGTTTTGATCGTCGGTTCGACGCCTTCGAGCACTTGCTTGATGAGATAGATGCGACCGCGCGGGCCGTCCAGCTCGTCACCGAGAATTTGATAGGTCGGGCAGGTTGCTGTACAAAAACCGCAATGCACACAGGAGCGCAAGATTGCGTCAGCCTCAATGCCTTCGGGCGTGTCTTTGATGAAGTCGGCTAGATTGGTTTGCATGGCGGTTTTGTATTTGCAGGTACGGCGCGAACCGCGAATAACATTGGAATACGGCTTTCACCGTTCTTACAATAGAGAAGGAAATACGTT
>JBBRVM010000135.1:0-8615 GCA_038246865.1 Burkholderiales bacterium | reverse complement strand
GCCATCGCCACGCTCGTACAGCTGCAGCGGATCGATCCGGGCAGTTCGCGTGCCGCGCTGCCGCACTACGACGCAGCATTGCTCAGGCGCGAGATCCTGCTGTTCCCGGATTGGTATCTGGATCGGCATTGCAACGCTCTTCTGAGCGATGATGAAAAAAATTCGCTGGAGCGTGTTTACGCCACGCTCATCGCGAGTGCATTGGCACAACCGACGGTGCTCGTTCACCGCGACTACATGCCACGGAATTTGATGGTGACGACCGAGCGCAATCCCGGCGTTCTTGACTATCAGGATGCGGTGATCGGGCCGATCACGTACGACATTGCCTCGCTGATGCGCGATGCGTTTTTGAGCTGGGAAGAGCCGCAGATCATCGACTGGGTCGTGCGCTATTGGGATCAGGCGAAAAAAGCGGGACTACCTGTGCACGTTGACTTTTCGGAGTTCTATCGCGAAATGGAGTGGATGGGGTTGCAGCGGCATCTCAAAGTGATGGGCATCTTTGCGCGTATCAATTACCGCGATGGCAAGCCGAAGTATCTGGCCGATACGCCGCGATTTGTGGCCTATGCGCGCCATGTGGCGAAGCGCTATCAGGCGTTTGCCCCGCTCGTGCGGTTGTTTGATCGACTCGAAGGAAATGCGGTGAAAGTGGGCTACACGTTTTGAGCGCTGTTCTCAACGCAATGATTCTGGCGGCCGGTCGCGGTGAGCGCATGCGACCACTAACCGATACGCTGTGCAAGCCGCTGATCCCCGTGCGCGGGGCACCGCTGATCGAATATCACATCAACAAGCTCGTTGCGATTGGCGTGCAGCGCATCGTGATTAACGTGAGTTATCTCGCCGGGCAATTGATGCAAACGTTGGGCTCGGGCGAGCGCTTCGGCTGCGACCTGATTTACTCGGTCGAGCAAGAACCGCTGGAGTCTGGTGGTGGCGTCGCGACAGCCAGCGCACATTTTCGTGGCGCTGGCGTCATTCTCATCAGTGCCGATATTTACAGCGAATTTGACTACGCGCGGCTTCTGCCGCACGTTCGCGCTATTGAAAACGGAGCTACCAGCGCCCACTTTGTACTGGTGAAGCCCACAACGGGCGAACCCGGCGGTGAATTTGCGCTGGACGCTACAGGACGGGTGCATTCCGGACAACTGCGACTGACGCTCGCTAATATTGCGGTGTTGGCTGCTGAACCCTGTCGTAGCTGGCCGCGCGGTCGCCGCTTCAAGCTATTGCCACACTACCAGGACTGGGTAGATCGCGGTGGCGTCACCGGCGAGCTGTTCACCGGGCTTTGGCGGAACGTAACGACCGCCGCCGATGTCGAAACTCTCAATCTGTCCTGATTCGTTAATTTGCGCCTGGATTTTTATGATGAACCCACTGCTTGATTTTTCTGCCCTACCCCGCTTCTCTGACGTCAAACCGGAACACGTCAATCCCGCCGTCGAGCAATTGATCACCGAGGCGCGCGCGGCGATCATCGAGATCGAAAAGTCGGAGTCGGTGTCGTGGCAAACCATTGTCGAGCCGCTGCAGGACGCGACGGAGCGATTGGGCCGTGCCTGGGGCGCCGTAGCGCATTTGAACGCCGTGATCAGCAGCCCGGAATTGCGCGACGCCCACAACACCGCGCTGCCAAAAATCACGCAGTTCTACACCGAGATCGGTCTCAATCGCGGGCTGTTTGAGCGCTACAAAGTTCTCTCGGAAAACGCGGTCACGCTCAGCGAAGAACAACGTGCACTGTTGACACACGAGCTCTGTGATTTCCGTCTGAGCGGGGTTGAACTTGAGGGCGCGGCACGCGAACGCTACGCTGCGATTCAGGACGCTATTGCCGAAGCGCAATCGAAATTTGAAGACAACGTGCTCGACGCGACCAACGCGTTCACGCTCGATGTCGCCGAGGCCGAATTGAAAGGCGTGCCCGCAGACGCGGTGACCACCGCGCGCGAAAAGGCAAAGGAAGCGGGCCTGGCTGACGGGTTGTGCCGCCTCACGTTGCAAGGCCCGTGCTATATGCCGGTGATGCAATATGCCGATTCGTCTTCGCTTCGCGCGCAGATGTATCGCGCATACGCAACGCGTGCCAGCGACGAGGGCGATGTGCGTTTTGACAATGGCACACAAATCGAAAAAATTATGGCCCTGCGCGCTGAAGAAGCGAAGCTTCTGGGTTTCGCCAACTTCGCCGAACAGTCACTGGTCAAAAAAATGGCCGAGTCGCCGAAGCAGGTGCTCGATTTCATTCGCGACATCGCGCTCCGCGCACGCCCATTCGCTGAAAAGGATCTGGCAGAGCTAAAAGCTTTTGCCGCGAGCGAGCTCGGTATCAATGATTTGCAGTCCCCGGACGTGGGCTACGCATCAGAAAAACTGCGGCAGAAGCGCTATGCATTTAGCGACGAAGAGCTACGCCAATACTTCCCGGAAGATCGCGTTTTGGCGGGCCTGTTCCGCGTCGTACAGAGCATTTATTTGGTGAATATCGTCGAGGGGAAATCCTCGTCATGGCACAAAGATGTTCGCTTTTTCGAAGTGCTCGATCAGGGCGGTGCTCGCATCGGCGAATTTTATTTCGACCTGTATGCGCGTGAGAACAAGCGTGGTGGCGCGTGGGCCGATTCCGCACGTGATCGCCGAATGACCCGCTCGCATTTGCAGACACCGGTTGCGTACATGACCTGCAATTTCCCGGCCCCGGTTGGCGGGAAGCCAGCGCTCTTCTCACATGACGACGTGATCACGCTGTTTCACGAATTCGGTCACGGCCTGCATTTGTTACTCACCGAAGTCGCAACGCTTGGCATTTCGGGTTTCGGGCATGTCGAATGGGACGCCGTGGAATTGCCGAGCCAGTTCATGGAAAACTACTGTTGGGAATGGGACGTACTGACGCACATGACGCAACATTCTGAAACAGGCGAGCCACTGCCGCGCGACCTGTTTGACAAGATGGTTGCGGCGAAGAATTTCCAGGCAGGATTGGGCGTGTTGCGGCAGATGGAGTTTTCGTTGTTCGATATGCGGTTGCATACTGAAGGACAGCGTGCAGATCACGCGACCCTGCTCAAATTGCTCGGTGATGTTCGTGCCGAAGTTTCAGTGCTGTCGCCGCCGGCTTACAACCGCATGCCGTGGTCGTTCGCGCATATCTTTGGCGGTGGCTATGCCGCCGGTTACTACAGTTACAAGTGGGCAGAAGTGCTCTCGGCCGATGCGTTCGGGCGGTTTGAAGAAGAGGGTGTGTTGTCGCCGGTCGCGGGCAGCGCGTTTCGCAAAGAAGTGCTCGGCCGGGGCGGCAGCCGCGACGCGATGACAAATTTCGTGGCTTTCAGGGGTCGTCCGCCTACCGTCGACGCGCTTTTGCGGCACAATGGCATGACTGCAAACTAGATAGATAGACCAATCACAGCAATTGGCCCGCCGGAAAAATTTCAGGAGTTTTGGCATGAAGATGTTTGTTTCGTTCTCTGCGGTCTCAGCAATCGCGTTGTCGCTCGCCCTGGTGAGCACTGCGTCCGCGCAACAGGTTTATCGCTGGGTCGACGCCGCGGGCCGGGTGCAGTATTCCGACCAACCGCCGCCAGTGGGCACCAAAGGTGTGCAGGAAAAAAACGTCAGCGGTAGTTCAATTCAAAACAATGAACTCTCGCTCGTCGCGCAAGATGCACAGAAGAAAAATCCGGTCACGGTTTATGTCAGTGAGTGCGGTGAATCGTGCGACGCTGCGAAGGCCTATCTCAACAAGCGCGGCATTCCGCATACGGTGGTTGATCCCACGCGCACCATTGAATTGAATAAAAAATTCAAGGAAGAGACCGGCGGTACAGTGGTTCCCGTGATCAAGATTGGCGAGAAGCGCTTGTCTGGCTGGAGCGAATCAAGCTGGGCTGGAGCGCTTGACGCGGCGGGCTATCCGAAGACGCCGCCGTTCTCGAAACCGAAGCCGGTTGAAGATCGTGCTGGCATGGACGCGCCTGCGCAGAAGGCTCCTGCTGAAGCCGACAAGGCAAAAACGGCACCGACCAAGGGCTAGTTGCCGTCGTGACATTGAAGATCACGACATGGAACGTCAACTCCCTTACTGCCCGCCTCGCGCGCGCTGAGGCGTGGTTACGCGCGAACCAGAGCGACGTTCTGTGTTTGCAGGAACTGAAACTCGAAACACACAAGTTTCCGCATGCGATTTTTGAAGCGCTCGGTTACCGGGCGGCGGTCTACGGGCAAGAGACTTACAACGGCGTGGCCATTCTCGCGAAGAACACGTTGCCCGATTTCACCGATGTGATGATGGGCGTTCCGGGCTTCTCCGATGAGCAATGTCGCGCCATCGCGGTGACGATCGGTAACACGCGGGTGATCGATCTCTACGTCGTTAATGGTCAATCCGTTGATTCGGACAAGTATCAGTACAAACTGCGCTGGCTTGACGGTGTGAGCACGTGGTTGGCCGAAGAGCGCGCCAAATACGAAAAGCTGGTTGTGGTCGGCGACTTCAATATCGCACCGACGGATGCTGACGTGCATGACCCTGCGCTGTGGGCGGGACAAGTGCTTTGTACCGACAAGGAACGCGCCGCCTACGAACATTGGGTGAGCCTCGGCATGGTCGATTGTTTCCGTAAATTTGATCATCCGCCGAAGACGTTTACCTGGTGGGATTACCGCATGCTCGGCTTCCCTAAAAATCTCGGCATGCGCATTGATCACATCCTCGCATCGCCCGCCGTCGCGGATACTTGCACTGCTTGCGTGACTGATCGCAACGAGCGCAAAGGCGAGAAACCATCGGATCATGCGCCGGTGACCGCTACGTTTGAGACGTAGGGTGGGCACCCCGTGCCCACGCGTTAGCTTCTGGGTGGGTTTGGAGGGCAGAGGCCGCCCACCCTACGGAGCGAAACGAGCGTAATGAAAGTCGTCGTCCTCGGTGCTGGACTTATCGGCGTCGCCACCGCGTACTACCTTTGGCGTGACGGTCACGACGTTGAAGTCATTGATGAGGCGGCGCAGGCCGCGAGCGTGACCAGTTATGCCAACGCCTGTTTAATCTCGTCGTCCCGAGCGCTGCCATGGCCCACGCCGACCGCCAGTAAAACCGTGTGGCGCGCGCTGACCGATTCCTCGGCACCGATGCGAGTTACCAAGCCATTTGATCCCGCACTCTGGCGCTGGGGGCGCGAGTTCATGTCGTATGCGAACAGCAAAGACTTCGAACGCTTCACGCGCGCCAAGCTCTCTTTCGCACGCTTTTGCCAGAGCGAACTGGAAGCAACCTTGAGCGCGACAGGCGTCGATTGCGGCTATCAGCGCGATGGTTTGCTCTACGTTTGCCGTAGTGAAAGCACAATGGTTTCCGCGCGGGCGCGCGCCACGCTCGTCGCTGCGCATGGCTACGACACAAGAGTGCTTTCGCGCGATGAAGTGATCGCGCTGGAGCCGTCGCTCGCCGCGTCGACCCTCGTCGGCGGTACGCACGCGGTGACCGACGCGCAGGGCGATTCGCGCGCGTTTACACGGGCGCTGGCGACGTGGCTTGCCGACCGTGGCGTTAAATTTGTTTGGGGCGAAGCAGTGACTGCGCGCCTTACGCAACGCGCCCAAAATTACGAGTTGCACACCGCAAAAGGCCAACGCAAGGCCGATGCATTCGTCGTCGCACTTGGCCCAAAGACACCGCAGTTCGCACAAGGCTTAGGCGTTCGTGTGCCCATTTATCCGGTAAAGGGGTACTCCGTTACCGTTCCCGTCAAGGACGCAAAACTTGCCCCGAAACGCGGCGGCATTTGCGAAGACTCGTTGATTGCGTATTGCCCGTTGCCGAGCGAATCGGGGCCTACGATGCGGATCACCACGGGAGCGGTTTTCTCGGGTCGAGACGCCTCGTTTCGCGCATCCGATTTCTCGCCGCACCGCGAACATTTTGAAGCGTTGTTTCCCGGCGCGCTGGACTGGTCAAACCCATCGGTCGAACACTGGGCCTGCCAGCGCCCGATGACGCCCTCAACGCTGCCGATCATTCAACGGCATCGTTTCGATAATCTCTACTGGAACTGCGGTCAGGGTCACATAGGCTGGACGATGAGCTGTGGTTCTGGGCGCGTCATGGCAGATTTGATCGCCGGGCGTGCGGCGTCTTTTGATCTTTCGGATATGCAGCAGCTTTAGCGCCAAATCCCGCTTGAACAGGGGCTGGGTGGTCGATTCGATAGATGTCGATAAATGCTAAAAAGTGCCGCTAGCCCCAGTGCATCGGTGCTTTGTTAGAAAAGCTGTTAACTAGTTTTGCTTTGGCATCGGCAGCGGACGCGGCCGCGGAATCCATGGCCGATAGCCGTAGTACGGATACGGCCACCACATCGGTGGCGGCTCGATGACGTACGAAACCGTTGGCCTCGGTTCAATCACCTCAAACGCGAGAAACTGGTTGAGCTGGCTACCGCGAAAGTTGTCGTCGCTGACGAGCACCAGCGTGCGGTTGCCGCTCGGCAGCCGAGGGCCGAAGGTCATGCCTTCGGTGTTGTCGAGCTTCTTCAATTTCAGGCCATCAAAATTGATCATCAGGCGCTTGGCGGCGGGCGTGTAATTGCCGTCACGCAGCACCGGCACCGCAAGCACGTCGCTGCCGTCCCGCGTATCGATCAGATACAGTCGCAGCGAATTACCCGGCCCCGGGGAATAGCTGCGCTCCAGCACCAGCATGCGAAATTGGTCGAGCATCAGAATCTCTGGCACGCCGTTGTCGGCGTCGCCCTTCTCGGTCGGCTTCAGTGGAATCGCATCGGGGATGTAGGCAATCTGGCGAATCGCGTTGCCGGAGTTCGCGTGATAGAGCGTGATGCGTAGCGGCCCGCCTGCCTTGTCCACCGTTGGCTCCAGCCCGTCCTCAAAGCGCGCTGACTCCATCGACACCCAGTACGCCTTGCCGTCCGGCGTGAGCGTCATGCCTTCAAACGTCAGGTTGTCGCGCGGCCCGTTGTCACCCGACTGCATGCGAAACATTGGCAGCGTGGGCATTTCGCGAATGAAAGTGCCGTCAAGTTTGATCTCACGAACCGACGGGTCAATGCCAAGCCTCTTGTCGCCCTCACTCGTCCAGAACAACGTATCGGTGTCGGCGCGATAACGAATCGCCTCGGGGTCGGGAACGTCTTTTGCGCCGGCCTTCTCGCTACCGTACACAGTACCGTCGGGCCGTTTCAGTGTCACCACAGAGGTGATTTGCGGCGCCTTGATCTCTTTGTCCGTGATCGCGATTTTTGCGGTGTAGAAGCGCGCTGGATTTCTCTCTGACCGATCATCGGAGAGAAGGTAATACTGGTCGCGCGCCTCGTCGTAGTCAATGCCCGAGATGCCACCAAACGTCGTGCCGCCAACAACCATGCGATGTGGCACGATGGCTTCACCGATGAAGCGCAAAGAGATGCCGGTGGCGTTCGGTACTTCGGTGTTTGATGTGGCCGGGGTGTTGGCGCACCCAGCCAGAAGCAAAGCACACAGAGCGGGAACGAAGAATTGACGCATTACGTTCGGCACACGGTTGTTGATGAAGTCAATTTTGACATTTCGGCGGGCTATCTGGGGGCTTTGGTATCACGCAAACGCTCTCGCCACCACGTCACCGCCTGCCCAAGATTGCCGCTTTTCCAGGCGATCACAACGGTCCCGGACGGCTTCGGCGCCGCGACTTCTTTCACGATCAGCGATTTGTCTTTGAGATACGGTCGCGCGAACCAGCTTGCCAGATAGCCCGCGCCGAGCGCCTGAACCTGCGCTTCGACCTTCGCTTGCATCGATGGCACAACGAGCATGTCCTGCCCTGAGAGCAAGCCGCTGGAGCGCAACGGCAGGTGTCTTGCGCTGTCGCCGACCGCAATCGCACGATGCAGTTGCAGCACGTCATCCTGGATCGGCTCTTTCGCCCTGGCGAGTGGATGATTCGGCGACACGCAATAGTCAAAGTCCAGCGCGAACAAAGGCTGCGTGCTGATGCCCATGCCGTTCGGCGGATCGCTACTGGCCCCGATCACGAGGTCGGCGCGACCATCAAGCAGCGCGTCCCAGGTGCCTGCCATCGTCTCTTCGTTGATGCGTAATTTTGCTGAACAAGCGTCGGCAAAATACGCTTCAACATGAGGCTGCAACCATCGCCACGGCAAGATGCCGTCCAGCGCGATGCGCAACTCCAGCTCCCAGCCTTTGGCGGTTTGCGCGATCTGGGATTGCAGCAAGTCGGCGCGCGCCAGTAGTTCGCGACCCTGTTCCAGCAGCACTTGGCCTACAGGCGTCAATTCAGCCCGGTACCCCCGCCGGTCGAAGATCAGCGTGTCGAGATCGTCTTCCAGTTTGCGCACTGCATAGGTTATGGCCGAAGGCACGCGCCCTAGCTCCTCCGCGGCGCGCCCGAAGCTGCCCAGCCGCGCAATCGCATCGAGGATTTCGAGAGATTCCAGCGTTAATTTCAACATAGTCAGTATTTTTGAATAAGTGCATCAGTTAAGCAAGGTTGTTTATGCTTTCCCGGGCACCCATAATTCATTCCACAGACAGTAGGGACGCACCAAGGCACCTCTAAAAAATCATTTTTGGGGATGCAGTGTTAG
>JBBRVM010000134.1:0-8616 GCA_038246865.1 Burkholderiales bacterium | reverse complement strand
TCACCGACGATCCTGATGCGTGAGGCGGAACGCTTGCGGTTCCGCCCTTCTGTCGCGCCGCCCCTACGCCAGCGCCAACTCCGTATCCATCAGCGGCGTCAAGCCAGCCCGCGCCGTGATCGCGCAGCTCTCGATTTCTGGCAAAAGCTTGGCAAAGTAGAAACGCACGGTCTGCAATTTCGCTTTGTAGAAATCGTCGCCTGAATCCTGCTTTTCAAGCGCGATTTTGGCCATCTTTGCGAACCAGAACGCGAACACCGTGTGACCGGCAACGCGCATGTAGTCGACTGCCGCTGCGCCGACGACCTCAGGCGTTTTCTGCGCGATGCTGCCGATCTCGAAAGTCAGCGTTGACCAGAGTTCGGCTGCTTTGAGCATCGGGCCGATGAACTCCTGCATCGCCTCGTTACCTTCACACGTCTCGGCGAAATCTTCCATGATCGCGCCGAGTTTTTTCAGCGTTGCGCCGTTGTTGCCGAGCACTTTGCGGCCCAGCAAATCGAGCGACTGAATGGTGTTGGTGCCTTCGTAGATCATGTTAATGCGAGCATCGCGCACGTACTGCTCCATGCCCCACTCGGCGATGTAGCCGTGGCCGCCGTACACCTGCATGCAATGCGACGTGGCAATCCAGCCGTTGTCGGTGATGAAAGCTTTGACGATCGGCGTCAACAGCCCCACCATCTCATTGCACTCCGTGCGCACCGCTTCGTCGGGATGATTGAGCGCCTTGTCGATCAAAAGCGCGCAGTACAGCGACAGCGTGCGGCCACCCTCGGCATACGCCTTTGCCGTCAGCAGCATCTTGCGCACATCGGGATGCACGATGATTGGATCGGCTGGTTTGTCCGGATTTTTCGGGCCCGCCAACGAGCGCATCTGAATGCGATCTTTGGCGTAGGTCAACGCATTTTGGTACGCCACTTCGGTCAGGCCCTGTGACTGCATGCCGACGCCGATCCGCGCCGCGTTCATCATCACGAACATGGCTGCGAGGCCCTTGTTCGGCGCACCGACCAGCCAGCCCTTCGCGCCATCGAGCGCGATCTGCGCCGTAGCGTTGCCGTGGATGCCCATCTTGTGTTCAAGACCAGTGCAGAAAATCGTGTTCCGTGCGCCCAAAGATTGATCCGCGTTCGGGATGAATTTCGGCACGATGAACAGCGAAATTCCTTTCGAACCAACCGGCGCATCGGGCAAGCGCGCCAGCACAAGATGAATAATGTTTTCCGCGAGATCATGCTCGCCTGAGCTGATGAAAATCTTGTTGCCGGTCAACGTATACGACCCGTCAGCGTTCGGCTCGGCCTTGCTGCGCAGCATGCCCAGATCGGTGCCGCAATGCGGCTCGGTCAGACACATCGTGCCGGTCCATTCACCGCTCGTGATCTTTGTCAGGTACGTCGCCTTTTGCTCAGGCGTACCGTGTGCATGGAGGCACTCGTAAGCACCGTGCGTGAGGCCGGGATACATCGTCCACGCCTGATTGCCGGAATTCCAGAATTCGTAGCAAGCCTGATTGATCACCAACGGCAGGCCCTGGCCACCATATTCCGGATCGCAGGAGAGCGCGGCCCAGCCACCATCGACAAACTGCTTGTAAGCCGCTTTGAAGCCCGCCGGTGCCTTAACTTCGTGGGTCACGTTGTCGAGCTTGCAGCCTTCTACGTCGCCGGAGTGATTGATCGGCAACAACACGTCCGACGCGAACTTGCCGCCCTCTTCCAGAATCGCCATGATGGTGTCGAGATCGTTTTCAGCGTGCTTCGGCAACGCTTTCAACTCGGCAGGAACATCGAGCAGCTCTTCCATAACGAAACGCATATCGCGCAGCGGGGGGGTATAGGTCGGCATTGGGAATCCTCTTTCGTCAATTCTGCAGGACAGCTTAAAAAAATCGTTTGTGTCTATCTCGGTTGCGATCGCGGCCTGCGCTATCGCCAGACTCAAACGACCGTTCGAATTGTGACTGCTTCGCTCCAGAAAATGCTGTTTGAAACTGCAAAAAACAGCAGTCTAGAGGCACTACTCTACGTGGAATGAGACATTGGCTCCGCGACGACGATAATTGTTCTCTCGCCAATTTCGGCGCTTCGTCGTTTCTTTCCAACGGTCACGACGGATCAATTCGCCTCAAGCCACCTTCTCCATGACGCCCTCGCTAATGATTTTTATTGTCGCAACGGCGATCGTTACGGCCAGCATCGTCATCGGCATCAATTACGTGGTTGCGCGCCGCTGGCGGCTTCGCGTCGACAAGGCGTTAACAAACGTGGCCGACGCCAGCGAACGGGCTGACGAAACCGCGTTGCGAAAGGCGCTGGACGAGCTACCAATGCACCTCGCGCCTCTGCGAACACACCTCGTGGAAGCCAGTGGCATTCGGAATGAACGAGAGGCGCTACTCAGGCGGGCGGCGGACGATCTGGATCTTATGTTGAGCGCGGCACTCGATGCCGTCATCACGATCAACGGTCACGGCAAGATTAGATATTTTTCGCCATCCGCTGAAACCATGTTCGGGATCTCGGCCAAACGGGCGATCGCATTGCCAATGTCGGAGATCGTCGTTCCGCCGCGCTTTCGGCAGCGTCACGAAGAGGGCATGCAACGATTTCTCGCGACCGGGAAGTCGCAGATCATCGGCAAACGCCTGCAAATGGTTGCGCAGCGTGCGGATGGCACCGAGTTTCCCGTGGAATTGTCGATCAATCAAAGCGGGCGCGACGACCAAATCCGCTTCACGGCCTTCATTCGAGACATATCGGAGCAGCGTCGCGCAGACGCCGCGTTGGCCAACGCAAAGCAAGAATCGGAGCGTGCAGAACAACGCTTGCGCACGGCGATCGACGCGCTCGGAGATGGATTCGTTCTGTTTGATGCAGATGATCGGTTCGTTCTATGCAACGAGCGCTACCGACGTATTTACGCACTCTCCGCAGATAAGCTCGAACCGGGCGTGAGCTTCGAGACCATTGTGCGCACCGGAGTGGAGCGCGGGCAATATCCCGAGGCCGCACGCCGCGACGAGGAATGGATCGCGGAGCGAATGGCGGCGCACCGTGCCGCGAACGCAATCGTTGAGCAACATTTGCCAGATGGTCGTTGGCTGCGCATTGATGAACGCCGTACTGAGGACGGCGGCATTGTGGGTTTCAGGGTCGACGTAACCGAACTGAAACAAGCCCGGCAAGCCGCAGAGGACGCGAGCCGAAGCAAGAGCGAGTTTCTGGCAAATATGAGCCATGAAATCCGTACGCCGTTGAATGGAATGATTGGGATGACAGAGCTACTGCTTGAGACCGACCTTGATCCTCAACAAAAAGAATTCGTGCAACTGGCCAACAGTTCGGCCCTGGCGTTGCTTGACGTCGCCAACGATGTACTGGACTTCTCGAAAATCGAGGCCGGGCGCTTTGAATTTGAACGAGTGGAATTCACGTTGGAAGAAACACTTGGCGATATGTTGCGCACCCTGCAGCACCGGGCGCACCGGAAGGGCCTGGCATTTTCTACCGACTACGGCGGTGCGGGCGATGTTGAGCTGGTGGGTGACCCCTCACGTGTGCGCCAAATCGTGCTCAACATTGCTTCTAACGCCATCAAATTTACGGCCAGTGGTGCCATCAGCGCAAAATTTTCACTATTGCACGACTCTGATCTGGCGAACACCCGATGGCTGCGCGGCGAAGTCACGGATACCGGCATTGGAATACCGGAAGCTCGTATCCACAAAATTTTTGACGCCTTTGTGCAGGGCGACGCGTCAGTATCGCGTGAATATGGGGGCACCGGTTTGGGCCTTGCGATCACCCGCCGCCTGATTGAAACCCTGGGCGGTGAAATCATCGTCAAAAGCCAACAGGGAAAGGGCTCAGTGTTTACGTTTCGAATCCCTGTAAGCGTGGCTGTTCGGGCCAGCGAACGAGTCGTGGCCCACGTCAGTAGCATTGTGGAGCCCGCCACGCGGCTCGACGGCATTCGTGTTCTGGTCGTTGAAGACAATGAAATTAATCAGACGCTTGTAGAGCGGCTACTCACGCGCCGCGGAGCGACAGTGACCGTCGCCACCTCAGGTGCAAAGGCGTTGGCGTACTTTCCGGCCAAGCGCTTCGACGTGTTGCTCCTTGACATTCAAATGCCGGAAATGGACGGCTTTACGCTGCTCAAAGAGATCCGCGGTCGATTCCCCAGATTGCAGGCTCCGGCTCTCGCAGTGACCGCACACGCGATTAAAGGTGACCGTGAGGCGTGCCTTGCCGCTGGATTTGATGGTTACGTCGCCAAGCCTTACAACATCGCGGCGCTGGTGGATGAAATCCTGCGCGCTATTGAGACCCACGGCAATCTCGATGAACCTGCACAGGCCGTCGCCACGGAAGTCAGCAGTCACCGATTTGCCCACGGAATCGATGCGCTCGACGATGACACAGAACTATTTGATACTGCCGCTCGAAAGTTTGCGACGCAATCACCACGTCTCTCTGCCACGCTGCGGCAGGCAAACGCAGATAACGACTTCGAAAGAGTCTCAGTGATCGCGCATCAGCTAAAGAGCATCTGGTACCTCTTTGCACCGGAAGCTGACCGCACACTCGCGACATCACTGGATTCGGCAGCTCGCGAAAAGCAGCTTGAAACCTGGATCCTTGCGACTGAACTTGCGGACTCTATAGACGCGACGAGCCGTGATCTGAATGCCTGGCTGGCCCGATAGCAAGAAAGGAAACTTCCATTGAAAACGGAGCCCTCCCAATCGCCTCGGGTAACCGACGCTATGAAAGTTCTACTTGTCGAGGACGATGACATCTTTGCATTGTTGCTTCAGCGCACGCTCACCAAAGGCGGCTTTGAAGTGACGGTGTTTAGCGACATCCCTGGCGTTGCGCAACGTGTCCGCGACGGAGCCTTTGACGCGCTGATCCTGGACGGCAATTTACCCAGTGGCGATGGCTTCGAACTCTGCCGTCAACTTCGCGCTTCGTTCACGGGCGTTGTAATGCTACTGACGGGTCGCGATGATGATCTCGACGAATTGATGGGACTCGAACTGGGCGCAGACGATTACGTCCGCAAGCCCACCGAACCGCGGCTCGTACTCGCAAGGCTCAAAGCGCATTTGCGGCGGACCCGGCGAGCGAGCGACAAGACAGATGCCGCCACGGCGATGCGATTCGGCGAAATCATGATCGATGTTGACCGTCGAGAAGTGATGCGTAGCGGCCTGCTGCTCACTCTCACTGATGCCGAATTCGACCTGCTTGTAGCACTGGCCAAACGCGCTGGCGAAATCGTTGATCGGGACACACTTTTTCACGGTGCACGTGGTGTCGAATACGACGGACTTGATCGTTCGATTGACATGCGCGTCTCTCGCTTGCGAAAGCTCCTTGGTGATGATCCCGCGCAACCGAGGATCATCAAAACAGTGCGCGGACGAGGCTATCTGTTCTCGCGCTAGCACCCTGTCGTGACAGTTCGTGACAAACGCTGACCATCGCGCTACATACATCGGATTCGAGTACGGGAACAATTCAGTCCATCGAACGCGCTCGAGTACTTAAACAAGCAGCGCAGCCGACATGAACCAACCCAAATCAATTAAAGAAAATTTTTATGAAAACCACTCGTATCCTCGTCGCCACCCTGATCGCTGCCGCCGCAGCCAATGCCTTCGCCGCTGACCAGGCAGATGTTCGCGTCACCGCGTCGGTTCTGAACAACTGCAAAATTGTCAGCACTAAAGACATCAACTTCGGTGCACTTGATCCAGCGACTGCGACTGACCGTTCGGCCAACGGCGCTGTGTCATTCGTATGCACGAAAAACGTTGACTATGCACTCTCAGCTGATCAGGGCGCAAACTTCGACGGCGCATCGAAGCGTCGCCAAATGAAGGGCGGCGAAAAAGACTTCCTCCCGTACGCTCTGGAGCAAGACAGCTTCGCTGGCAAGGGTGCTGGTTTTAGCACGCCGCTGAGCGTCACGTTGACGGCAAACGTTGCTGGCACCGATTACAAAGATCTGCCAGCTGCTGACTACGCTGACGTGCTTCGCGTCACCCTCAAGCCCTAGTCGGCTCTGAGTTCAGTCGTATTGTGGCGAGCCGTGAGGCCCGCCATAATATTTTGATCGTGTACCAAACAATCGTATTTCTACCCATGAACACTGTGCGCACACTACTTTCCCTGCTTGCCGCTTCCCTCTTTTCGCTGGGTACCGGGTCAATTTGCGCCGCCAATTTCGGCGTTAGCCCATTGAGTCTCGATTTGACCGCACAGCAACGCTCAGCAGTGGTCACGGTTAGCAATGACGATACCAAGCCCATTCAACTTCGTGTCCACGCCATGCGCTGGACGCAAACTGAGAGCGGCGAAGACCAATATGTCGCCACCGATGATCTCGTGTTTTTCCCCAAGCGCCTCGAAATCAAACCCGGTGAGCAACGAATCATTCGCGCGGGCCTGCCTGCATCGCCGATCGCTGCCAACGAAAAGGCGTACCGATTGTTCGTGGAGGAATTGCCGCCGGTAGAGCTGCCCACTGACGGTCAGACAAAGCTCTCTGTACTTCTTTCGTTCGCGCTCCCTGTGTTCGTCGCACCAGCCGCCAGTGCATCAAAACTCGAGATTCGGTCTGCGGAACTAGCTCGTGATGGAACGCTCACAGTTCGTGTCGCCAACGCCGGGACGTCGCGCGCCCGCATCACTCGCGTTACCGCCAACAACGGAAAGCTCTCGTCCGATTCCGTGTCGACCCGATACATCTTTCCAGCGATCGAAAAAACGTTCACTGCAAAGCTTGGCGCAAAAGCCTGTCAGAGCGCCCTTGAGCAAGTCAAGATAGAACTGGACAACCAACTGCTGGATGTGGGCACGATTCGCAACGCGTGCGTTGGTTCGTAAGCAATTAGACCCACACCCTGTTACGAACGACTTCGCGGTGTTGCCCATCGT
This sequence comes from Burkholderiales bacterium, assembly GCA_038246865.1. Taxonomy (GTDB): domain Bacteria; phylum Pseudomonadota; class Gammaproteobacteria; order Burkholderiales; family Casimicrobiaceae; genus Casimicrobium. The sequence continues at coordinate 1,660 of JBBRVM010000134.1, read as the reverse complement.
TAACTACTCGCTACTGCGATTGCTGCGTGGAACAATTGCGGTGGCGGTCGCCGTCATCGCCGTGAGCTTCGTCAGTGCAGCGCAAGCCGAAGAAATGATCGTGGCGCTTCGCGTGAATGGACAGTTGCGTGGGGATGCGCTGATCGATACCCAGACTGATGGCAGCGCATGGTTGGGCGCAGATGAAGCCGCCAAACTTGGTTTCACTAGCGCTCGCCTGGAAACGCTGAAAGGAAACGATGGTCGCTTCAGGTTGTCCACGCAATCAGACTTGCGCACGCAACTTAATATGGAGACGCTGGCACTTGAAGTGACGGCATCGCCCGATTGGTTTGCACGAAATACCTTGTCATTGAGCACTCGCGGCGGCGTCACCATCTCGGAACTCGCCGGTGTGCATGGCTGGTTGAACTATGCCGTGTCGTTGCAGGGAGCGCGTGGGTCAGCACTCGCCGGTGCGGTCGAAGCAAACGCGATCCTGGCGTACGGGCCCTGGACACTGCAATCCGAGCAGGCGGCCTCGATCCGCAGTGCGTCAAACCTTATTTTCAATCGAACCCGTAGTAGCCTCGCCTTTGACGACCTCAAGGGACTGACGCGCGTCACGATTGGCGACGTATCTCCTGCAGTTGGAGTGGGAAGCACGGCTTCGCGATTGCTCGGCGTGCAGTGGGCGCGGCGCTATGAATTTGATCCCTCGATTGCGACTCAGCCCACCTTTGCCTTGACTGGTCAGGCGCTGACACCGTCGACGGTTGATGTGTTCGTAGATGGCATTCGTGTTCGAACGTTTTCGGTCGCACCCGGATGGTTTGATCTGCGTGACTTGTCGTATTTCAGCGGACTTCGCAATGTCGACATCGTTGTGCGTGACCGCGCCGGAGTGGAATCGCGATCCACATTACCGTACTACTTCGCCACTGAAATGCTCGCCGCCAATCGCGATACCTTTGACCTTTCCGCCGGAACGAATCAAGGCGCGGCAACAGCTAAGCCGTGGGTCGTCGCATTGAATTATCGTCGCGGCATCAACGATTACTTCACGCTTGGCGGAGCTTCCGAACTGAAGGCGGCCTACCAGACCGCACGCATTGATGCTGGCTTTCGCCATGAAGCCCTTGGCACACTCTTCGGAACAGTTGCCGTGAGCAAGGCTACTGGCAACGATATCGCGCGCTATGTCAGCCTCGCCCACAACTGGAGTAGTGGCCGACTCTCATCCCAAATTGCTGCGACGAAGCAAGACCCAATGTTTGGCGTCGACGCAGACGCGCCAACCTTTGCCAAACCTGTTAGGCAGCGCCTGAGCGCAAACGCCAGTGTGTCGCTTGATCACCAGCGGAGCGTGTCATTTAATTTCGCACGGTCAAGCTACGCCGTCGCAGCGCAAGACAGCGTCGCCTCCCTTCGTGTTGCCCAGGGTTGGGGCCGCGGCAGCAATGTGTGGATGACCGTCTCGCGAAGCATGCAGGATGGCCAGCGGGCGTCGGCCATTGCGCTTGGCGTTTCAATCCCGATCGGCGATCGATGGTCTGTCTCCGCGACTCATGCCGCTCAAAGCGGTACACCGGGCACGACCAATCTGCGCGCGGCGCGTAGCGACGGTGATGATGGTTGGACAAACTTGCGCCTTGCAGCCGAACACCGGGCAACTGGTAGC
>JBBRVM010000133.1:0-8629 GCA_038246865.1 Burkholderiales bacterium | reverse complement strand
CCTTTCCCACGCGTGATCAGTGGGCTGGATATCGGGCGCATCTGAAGTTAATCGACCTTCCGCTGCATCCCGTATCGCCTGAGTTGCAGGCGCTGCTGGGTGACGCAACCTTCGCCGTACGTGATCCCGACAATCGCACCCTGTTGTTCTGCGTTGCGCCGCCCGCGACGAAAGCGCCCCCCTCTGCATTTCCAGGCGATGATCCGGTGACCCTCACCGAGACTGATGCGCTCGTCGAAGCGCGGCCCGCACGCATGCAGCACTTCGTTTGCGCCTCGATGCAGACGGACGCCATGCTCGAGTTTTATCGCGACATACTGGGCTTTGTGGAGTCAGACCGCGTCGTTGATACCGACGGCGATCTGTCGTCCGCGTTCGTCCGTTCCGACGCCGAGCACCACAGCTTTGCCGTGTTCCGCGCGCCGCATACCGGCCCGGATCATCACGCCTACGAAGTGCCGAACTGGAACGCAGTTCGTGACTGGGCAGATCACTGCGGCGACCTGGAAATTCCGCTGTGGTGGGGGCCGGGGCGTCACGGCGTTGGCAACAATCTGTTCTTCATGATCGAGGACCCGGATGGCTACAAAGTCGAGTTCTCCACCGAGCTGGAACTCATGACGCCCGATCAGGCGTACCGCGAATGGCCGCATGGCCCGCGCGCGTTGAACCTGTGGGGCAACGCATGGATGCGTAGCTAGTCGCAACCTGCTAGCGCATCGTCGCGAAAAAAGGCGACCTTGGTCGCCCTTTCTATTGCTGCGGAATGTTGCTGCCGACCATTTATGATTTGTCGTCTGCGACCTTGTTGTAGACGAACGCTCCAATCGCAGCGCCTACAATCGGTGCCAACCAGAACAACCACAACTGCTCGACAGCCCAGCCGCCGACGAATAATGCAGGGCCAGTCGAACGAGCCGGGTTCACTGACGTGTTGGTGATTGGAATGCTGATCAGGTGAATCAGCGTGAGGCAAAGGCCAATCGCAATCGGCGCAAACCCAGCGGGCGCGCGTTTGTCGGTCGCCCCCATAATCACGAACAGGAACATCGCTGTCATCACCACCTCAGTGATCAGCGCTGCGGCCATACTGTAACCGCCAGGCGAGTGCTCGCCAAAGCCGTTCGCTGCAAATCCGCTCTTTGCAACATCAAAGCCTGCTTTGCCGGTAGCGATCAGGTACAGGGTGCCCGCCGCGAGGATGGCACCAATGACTTGCGCCACGACATAGGGCAACAATTCCGACGACTTAAAGCGCCCACCCACCACCAGACCCAGTGATACGGCCGGGTTCAAGTGGCATCCCGAAATGTGTCCAATCGCGTAGGCCATCGTGAGCACGGTTAGTCCGAACGCGAGCGACACGCCGTGAAGGCCAATCCCCACATTCGGAAACGCCGCCGCAAGCACAGCGCTGCCACAACCCCCAAGCGTCAACCAATAGGTGCCGATCATTTCGGCAAATGCCCGTTTCCCCAAAGTCACTATATTTCTCCCTGTTTGGCTACCGGATGGCAGCGTCGCGATTAAATCGCAATTTGTTGGTTCGCGTCAATCAGACTTGGCTGAAATCTGCCCCTCTACCCGAGCGCGCCAGCGGACGCCCACTCCGCCGGGTTTTCGCTACGGGCGATGAGTGCCAAACCATACGCAATCGACTCTAGCTGATCACCGGTCTCAATTTTTTTCGGATCAAAGCGTTGATCGAAAATTTCACGCACGGCGGGCACGAACGAGCTGCCGCCAGTGAGAAATACGCGATCAATATCGGTGGCGTCAAGTTTCGCTTCGCCCAACGCCTCGTCCACCGCGTCTTCGATTTTTTGCAGATCGTCGGCGATCCATTGATTGAATGCAACTCGCTCAATCGTCGCGTCCAGCGCGAGGTTGTAGCCCATGCCTTCAGCGCGAAATGCGAGGGTGGCGGTGGGTGACGAGGAGAGTGCGGTTTTGGCGTCGGCAACGGCTTTGTATAGCGGATAACCAAGATCGTTCTCGATGATGGTGATGAACTTGGCAAGTCCGTCGCGCTCAATCGCATAGCGCAGATATTCGCGTAGATCGCGCATGACAGCGGGCGATTTCATGAGCGCCAGTTGATTCCACTGCGCAAAGCGATGATGAAAATGCGTTGGCACTTCGAGGATTTTGTTGATACTTTTGTAGCGCGCACGATGTCCGAGCTGCGGCAGGATCGCGTGCTCCAGAATGCGGTAATCGAACACGTCACCCGCGACCGCAACGCCGGAGTGTGCGAGCGGAATGGACTTCAGCGTTCCATCTCCGCCCAAACCCGGTTCAAAGCGAATGATCGAAAAGTCACTCGTACCACCACCAAAGTCCGCTACCAGAACAGTCGCTGCCCTGGTCAATCGCTGCGCAAAAAAGTACGCCGCAGCCACCGGCTCATAAACGTAGGTAATCTCTTCGAAGCCCACTCGCCTGAACGCGCGCTCGTAGCGCTCCAGCGCCAGCTTCTCGTTCGGGTTCACGCCGGCGAAGGCGACGGGACGACCCGCCACCAGTTGCAGCGGCAAGTCAGCCAGCGCAGGCCCCGCGTGCGCGCGCAACTTCTCGATGAACGCCGTGAGCAAATCCTCGAACGTGAATTTCTTGCCGTGAATGTGGGTTTCGGTGAATGATTTGCTCGCCGCAAACGTCTTGAACGATTGAAGGAACCGGCAATCGAGCGGATCATCAATAAAGCGCTCAATCGCCCACGGCCCCGCCTCAAAACGCAAGCTGCGCGACGCGTCCGAATCCTCATCCCAAAAGCACATCGCCGAGCGAAACGTAGAGTGAGTCCGGGCGTCGAGCGTGAACGGTAACACCTGCGCAACGCTCGCGCTGCTGGACGTTGCGACGACAGTATTGGTGGTGCCGAAATCGAGGCCGAGCGCTAATGATTTGGGAGGGGAGGAGGCAGGCATGGGCGAAATGGCAAACGCTCCGCCGATCTCCCTCGAAAAATGGGGCGATAGAGGCAGAGCAGGCAAATTAGCGGCGGGCCGCGAATTCTACGGGAACGCACCACTATCCTGATCGGCCTGGCGGGTCACCGATCAGCGGCCCGTGCCTAAGTTCCGAATACGCCGCACAGAAGCGACGCTTCGCTCAGAGCGCCAGACATTTTTTATGGTACCTATCGCATATTGGCGTCGCATCGTGGGACGACCGACCCCAGTCGTCCCTATTCCGCGCAGACTGCGCTGAAATGAAAAAACCCCTGATAAATCAGGGGCTTAGAGTGTCTGGTGGCGCTTCAGGGATTCGAACCCCGGACCTGTGGATTATGATTCCATCGCTCTAACCGACTGAGCTAAAGCGCCATTTTTCTTCGCCAATTTTTTGTGTTTTTTTCTCAGCGAAGCCCTGTATTGTTACGGATCAGGCGTGTTTTGTCAAAGCGAAGCGCGCCCTACAACTCGTATTTACCGCTTGCCCGGCGCCGTTCACTTTTTCTTGCCTCGCGCTGCGCGTTGCTTCGGCGGCGCGCATTCCTGCTCGAAGAGGAGCGTGTCTTTCACAAACTGAACGGCTTCGGCGTTGCTCTGCTGAGCGTTCGTCGTATTGGCCGTAGCGACCCGTCGCGCTTCGCTGCGCAGTGGCTCTGCCGCCGCGCAGTTAGCTGACACTTTTTTCATTTTTGCCGCATTGAGTGCGCTGTACCCGTGCCGAACCGAGTTGGGCACGGTCACCCGGCGAATTCGCACCGCCAGCTCGAACTTCGTGAGCGCGTCGGCGTAGCGTCCCTGGCGCGCCAGGGCCGCACCCCAGTCGTTGATGATCGCGACGGCGTGCTCGTCGGTGTTGCCGTAGGTGTCGGTGAATCGCGGAAGCAGCGTTTCGTAGAGCTTTTCCGCCTGCTTCAGTTCGCCATCGGCGAGGTGACTGGCCGCCAGCGCCGAGCCAACATCGAGCGTCGAAATGCTGGCCGCGCCGAGCGCTTCGGTGTAGAGATCAATCGCCCGGCGATACCAGTCGCGACCGACAGCGCCATTGCCAGTTTCAATGTAGCTCGCCCCAAGATTCGTATAACTCACGGCGACCTCTTTGCTCCTCGCACCAAACACCGCCGTTTTGATTGCGATAGCTTCGCGCAACAGGCGTTGCCCCTCTGCGTGATCACCGCTCTCGTCTTTAAGACGGCCCAGCGCGTCGGTGGCGAACGATTCCAGGCCGCGATTGCCGTTGCTGCGAGACCAGGCGATGACGCGCTGAAGCTGCGGCAATGCAACGCTGTAGCGTCCGCGCTTCAGGTGCTGAGTCGCGCCGCCGTACAGCGCCTGAGCTGCGGTGTCCGAGGTTGCGCCGAAGCGGTTGGAGCAGGCGGCGAGATTGCCGTCAAAAAGGACGCGGCTTCCAGCGTCGTCGCCAAGTTCGTTAGCCCGATGCGCCGCGTCGTTTAATGTGAAGCAGAGTACTTCCGTCGCAGCAACGGTTTGCACCGTTTCCGCTTTGGCCAATGCAATTGCCGACTGCAATGTGGCCAGCGATTCGCTGTTTTTGCCAGCCGCTGTCAGCGCAATGGCGCGACAGTTCAGGCGATGCGGCTCGAATCGCAGTGCAGCGGCGTCGTTGACATCGTCGCAACAGGTGGGCCGATAACAGGCAGCGCGAGCGGGCGATGGTGTTGGCGGCGTGACAGTCGCTACCCCTGATTCTGATGCGCGAACGCCCGTACTCGGCGGCGTGGCGCATCCACCCGACGCAATCACCGCAATCACCGCTAAAGCGAGTAGCGACGAAGATGCGATTGCATTTTTTGGCTTGTAGAAAGTAATCACGATAGCCCTGGCATCGACACAAAATTGTGTTTCAGCAGACGTAAGCGACGACGAAATTGCGCCAACGGTGTGCAACCGCTAGGGCGATTCTGATGTAGGTTTTTGCTGACAGTGGATTATCTTGGGGTACGACAGACATGGGGAAGCGCGGCAATTAAACTCTTTCCCATCAATCGCTGGTCGCTGGCGCAAATTGACCGCTTCGCGCTGTTAACCAGCCAGCAAAACTCCACGCGCACTTTCAGAAGTTTTCCATCATCATGAATCCAACTCTCTCTGTTTACGCCGCTGCCTATGGCGGTGCCGCCTTAGTGCTCTCGGTGCTCGACGTGCTCTGGCTTTGGCTGGTCGTCGGGCGGCTGTACCGCGCGGAATTAGGCTCCCTCATGCGAGCTGATGTGGCGATGGTTCCGGCGGTTGCGTTCTATCTCATCTACCTCGTTGGTGTTGTGGTGTTCGCCGTGATGCCGGCCGTGGCGAGCGGCAGCCTGCAACGTGCGGCGCTGCTTGGCGCGCTGCTTGGGTTTATCGCGTATTGCACGTACGATCTCACCAATCTGGCCACGCTGAACGGCTGGCCGGTCAAGGTCGCGCTGCTCGATATCGCGTGGGGCACGTTCATCACGGCGCTGGCGTCGGTCGGCGGAACGTGGGCGGTACGCCTGATGCGCGATTGATCGCCCGCAGGTCGAAGGGCAGCTCTCAACGGTTCATGTCGGGCGCATTACATCGCTGCAACAGTCAGTAAAATCGCTTGAACGGATCACTGATTCGTTCCCGATTTTCTTCAATCCAAATCCGCAAATTGAAAACAACATTTTTTCGCACTGCCAACGTCCTATCTGTGTTCTTCGCTGCACTCTGCGTCACCCACGCCTTTGCGCAAGCCTCCGCTCGCCCGGACAAAATCATGACGATTGCGGAGTTGCGCACCTGCATGAAACTCGAACATTCCAATAAAAAAGCGGCAGAGGAAATCCTGCAAGTTCAGCAGGCCTTCACGCGCGACCAGGCCGCCGTTGTCGCTGAGCAGGCCGAGGTCAGCAAGACGAACGACGAGATTCGTGCGAACGCAGCCACAATCTCTGCTGAGCGCGACACGCTTTCGGGCCTCATCTCCGCGCTGTCAACAAAATCGGCGGCCGCCAAAACTGATGAAGAAAAGGCTGCCGTGGAAGCGGAGCGACGGACTCTGCTTGAACGCAATCGTGTGTTCGAACAAAATACGGATCGGTTTAATGCGTCGCAAGAGGCGCAGCGCGAACGCGTCACCGCGTTGAATACCCGTATCGGCGCCATCAACCAGCGCAACCAGACCGTCAACGACCGCGTCGAGCCGCACCAGAAGCAAGCCGCCCTCTGGCGCGAGCAATGCAGCAACCGCCGCTTCCGCGAGGAAGAAGAAGTCGTGATCAAAAGAGAAATTGCTGCGGGGAAGTAGCTGCGGGTAAAGCCCGTCAGCATTGGTACACGATGCAAAATCGCCGCTATCAGAATCATATTCGGCGGGACCGCAAGCGTTCCGCTAGACGGGCTCGCTTTGGACACATTGCTATCGAAGCAAATCCAATAAATCCGGCTTCGTTGCCAACCAGATCGTAGCCCCGCAGTTCATGAAAACCATGATCCAGAACACCAGGCGAAATTCTGCCTTGCTGGTTTTGTGCCGAAGCACCCGTTGTGCCAAAGCTGCGGCGGGCCATCCTCCTACAAATGCGAGTATGTGCAGATTAAGTTCTGGCGTGCGCCGCGCGCCGTTTTCCGCAGCAGCTTTGTCTGCCGCGTATACAAAATAGGTCACCAGGTTGATGCCGGTCCACACCGCAAGTGGCGGCCACGAAATCCGCGCCCAGACGGCATAGGCTACGACAACCACAGTCCACACAATGGCCAGCCAGAGACTTGCGCGCAGACCGAATTCACGTGCCCCCTTTTCGTCTTGTCGTGCTTGCGCGCGCTGCCTCTGTTGAGGGTCCATCACAGGTGCAACTTTCACCGCGCAGCTGCGCCGGTTTTGGTCGAGACCCACCTCAAACGTCAGCAAATCGCCCACAGTCGGACGCCGACGCGTCTGCGAAGTGAATTCATTCTGATGAACGAATATCTTCCGCCCACCCGCATTCGGCGCGACAAAGCCAAAGCCCTTAGTGTCGTTCCATTTAACCAGTTTGCCCTGATAGCGCATTGATCGTTGAGCTCCTTTAGCCGGAATCGTATCCGCTATTCGTAAACTCGCGTGTGTTGTCTATGTGGAGCTGCCATCATTGATCAGACACGAATTCGGTTCCGCTCGACTAAGGGTCGGAGTTCCTACCGCAGCGCATTTTCAGCCGCCAAACCAACTGGCATCCCGATTTCATCTTTGATCGCGAACTGGACGCCGAAATAGCGCGAAGGAGTGGCTGGCGCATCGAATTTCACGAGCACGTCGATGTCGCTACCGATTTGTAACTCATTGCGCGCCGCTGAACCGAAGAGAAAAAGCTCGCTCACGCTGAAATGGTTTTGCAGCTGCGGCTTGCGCTTGGTCGCGAGTCATTTGCGAACCATACCCAAAGGCTCCTGAGCTGCACGGCGGCGACAGCGATACGCATATGTACGAAACTATCCAGCGCTTTACATAAGCTCTATAGCGCCATGCCGTCGAAAATGGAATAATGGCCACAAATGGACACGCACACCACCTTTGACTTTCGGATCGACACGCTGTCGCCCGAGACGCTGCCTATGGTGCGGTTGGCTGAATACGCCGCCGCCCTTGGCAAGCTCATGGGCTCGGAGGAGCACGTCCATTTGTTGAAGGTTCGCAAGGGCAGCGCGATTCCGGAAATCTGGGTGGATCACGTTGCCGACCCCAAAGTTCGCCAGCGTTTATCGCTTGTGAACACGCCCGATGCGCCGGACGATATTAAGTCGAACTGGAGTAAGGTCAATGCGCTCTTGCGCGAAGACAACGCGTCGGCTGTTCTGCGTGTGAAGCACGGCGCAACGATCCTCGAATTCCCCGGCCGCAAGACACCATTGTCCGAAGAAGTGGTGGTTCACGAACAGGGCGAACTTGACGGCGTCGTTATCCGCGTTGGCGGAAAAGATTCAACCGTCCCCGTGTGGCTGCAAGGCGAAACCGGCGAAAAGCTTGAATGCAACGCCACCCGCGAACTTGCGAAACAGCTCGCCGCACATCTGTTTGAGAATCCAGTGCGTGTAGCGGGCAATGCCAAATGGCGGCGCACGAAAGAGCGCGTCTGGGAACTAGCGAGTTTTGACATCAAGAGCTTCGAGACGCTGGATCAAACGCCGCTCAACGAACTCGTCACCAAGCTGCGTGCGATTGATACCGAGTGGTCAACGATGGACGACCCGCAGGCCGAGCTTCGCCGTTTGCGGGGCGCATAGAGCAGGATGAGTGTCGCATTCGACGCCACCGTGCTGGTTGATTTCTTCAACCGAAACTCAACGGTGACCGTCGCGCAAAACTCGATGATCTGGTCGCGACACTTGAAAAGTCCAAGACCAAGATTGTCATTCCTACGCCCGCGCTGACGGAAGTGCTGATCCGCGCAGGCAAAGCACGCGAAGAAATTTACAACGTTCTGGTTCGCAAGTCAGCGTTTGAAGTCGCGCCGTTCGACGCCAGAGCGGCGATGGAATGCTCAATCCTGCTGGAGGACGCATGGTCAGCGACCGAAAAGCGCGGCATCAGCAAAACAAAGTTCAAGTTCGACTGGCAGATTGTTGCCATTGCGGCGTCGCGGCGCGTCACCGCGATCTACTCTGACGACGGCGATGTGTCGAATGCCGCAGCACGGGTAGGTATTCGAGTGGTTCGAATTGACGATCTG
>JBBRVM010000132.1:0-8743 GCA_038246865.1 Burkholderiales bacterium | reverse complement strand
CGCCAGTTATCAACGCGAAGTGCTCGGCGCGATTGCCGAGATGCAAATTGATCGCGCCGCGATGAAGCAGTTCGCAGGGTGCTTTGCCACCGACGTCAAACCGCAAGTTGAATTCGATGCCCCCGAGCCTCTGATGACCCGCGCTGCATTTGCCAAAGCTTGCGCTAGCGCAAAGGGCGGCGCTGTGAGTCTTGCCGCAGCTGCCCTGTGTCTGTACGATGACGAGTATCTGTTCATCAATGGCGAGGCGTTCGTGATTAAGGGTGATGGCTATTTCTGGCGCGCGCTGGCTGACGCGCGCTCACTGGCGGTTCCGTCGACTGTGGCTCGCGAGACGATTGACGCGCTCTACGCGTGGTACTCCGATGGCTGGCTCAATCTGGTTGATGTCGTCTGGCGATGAACGGCGCGCAGAACGAATCGGGTGCTATGCCGCTGCCGACGCCCAACATCTTCCGGTCACTGCTGTCGTGGGATGACGTGTCGCACGCGTTGAACGAATTGATCGAGCGAACTGAGCACACGCTCGATGTGTTTGACCATTCGCTTGCACTGCAGGACTGGGGCAGCCGAGCCCGATGTGAGGCGCTCCAGCGCGCCGCACTGGTACCCCACGTCAACGTTCGGATTCTGGTCGTTGACGTGCACTTTGTGTCGACGCAAGTGCCTCGACTACTCACACTGCTCAAGACGATTGGCCACAGAGTCACGATTCTGGAGAGCGATGCACACGAGCTTCCGGAGTGCAGTTACGCTGTTGCAGACCGACAACACTTTCTTTTTCGCCCCAATTCGGTGCAATCACAAGGAATCCTGAATTTTGGTAATTCTGCGAAATCAATAGGTTACGCCAATTCTTTTCATGTACTTTGGGAACAAGGCGGGCAACGCGTCTTCCCCGAGCAGCTTGGGCTGTAAATCCAGCCATTTCCCATTTTCGGGTTTTCGCTATACTTTCGCTCCTCACTCAGTTCTATTCCGATTTCGCTCATCGGGGTGGTCTCCACTGAGGGAGATTCTCCTTAAGGCACACACATTCGTTAACGATTCACGTTGTAAGGAAACAATAAATGAAGAAGTCCCTCCTGGTCGCTGCGCTCATCGCAGTTAGCCTTGTCGCTTGCGGCAAAAAAGAAGAGCCAAAAGCTGCTGCACCTGCTGCCGCTGCTCCGGCTCCCGCTCCTGCCGCTGCTGCACCCGCTCCAATGGATGCCGCTAAAGATGCGATGGGTAAAGCTGTCGACGCAACCAAAGATGCAGCAGCGAAAACCGCTGATGCAGCCAAGGATGCCGCTGGCAAGGCCGTAGATGCAACCTCAGCTGCTGCAGCAAAATCTGCTGACGCTGCCAAGGATGCTGCTGGCAAAGCCGTTGAAGCTGCAAAAGATGCAGCCAAAGACGTTAAAGACGCAGCCAAGGATGCCGTGAAGAAGCCCTAATCGGTTTCAGTTAACGCAACCTCTAAAAGCCGGTTCCATTTATGTGACCGGCTTTTTTTCGTCCTCGATTTGTTGCGCTACCGTTTCGACTCGATGCTGAGCCATTCGCAAATCGTATGCAGCGACTCAATGGTCTCCACGCCCGAGGGTAATTCATGCTCCTGAATGTGCGCCAGATCAGGCACCCAATGGGCGCGTGCGCCTGAGGCCACGGCGGCGGTTAGCCCCGGCAGCGAATCCTCAAACGCCCAGCAGTGAGCGGCCGCAAAGCCCAGTCGGCCCGCCGCATGAAGATAAAGATCAGGCGCTGGTTTCCCGTGAACGACCGCATCACGCCCGACCACCACGTCAAAATGTACGAGCAAACCGGCCTTTTCGAGCTTGTGTCGCGCGAAATGGGTGCTGGTTGATGTGGCAACCGCTGAGCGCAAACCAGCCGCTCTGACAGCCGCTAAAGCGTCAACGACGCCCGATTTGACAGGCACACCTTTGTTGACGCGCGCCTGGTACTGCTCGTTCCAGACCCGCTGATACTCGTCAAATGGAAATTGCTCCCCGAACTCCGCGATCAGCATGCGCCCAAGCGCGTCGCTTCCGAGGCCAATCATGCGCAACGCTACAGCCTCTGAAATCGGATGTCCGATCACACGGGCAGTCACGAACGTCGCTTCTTGCGCCATGCGTTCGCTGTCGATGAGCAGACCATCCATGTCGAACAAAATTGCTGCGGGATGATCGCGCCGACTTTTGCCAGAATACAGCTTTTCGCTGGAAGCGCTATTAGATGGGGGCTGGTTCAGAAAATTCGCATAACTCGACTTTTTCACTTTTATCGTCCTAGCCCTGCTCAGTGGTGATTTTCAACGTAAAGCCATTGATCGTTCGAGCTACAAAATCGTAACCCATTCGAGCCCCTCATCTTGCGTGGCTACAAAAATATCCTCCGCTGCGCCCCCCAAGGCGGCGGCGAACGCATCTTTCGCCAGATGGGCGCGATTGTTCTCACGGCTCAAATGCGCAGCCACCACGCGCTGCAACCGGCTGCTGGCCACGTGCGCCAGAATCTCGGCGGAGGCGACATTCGACAAATGACCGTAGCGCCCGGAAATGCGCTCTTTGAGACGCGGCGGATACGACGAGCGGAGCAACATGTCCTCGCAATGGTTGGCCTCCAGAAACAGCGCATCGCAATCGGAAAGAGAGGCTTCAATGTGGGGCGTCGTCTCGCCTACGTCGGTCAACACGCCCAGGCGGCGCTGCCCGTCGGTCAACGTCATCTGCGCAGGCTCGCGCGCATCATGCGGCACCGGAAACGGCAACACCTCAATGTCCCCCACCAGAAATGCGTCATGCGAGTCAAAGCCACGCAGCGTGCAGCCGTCCCAACGCGATTCAGTGGCGCTTAACGTGCCAAACGTGAGCCAAACCGGAATGCCGAAGCGCCGCGCGAAACGTGGCGCACCGCCGACGTGATCGGCGTGCTCGTGGGTAATGATGATGGCGTCAATGCGCTCTGGCGCAAGGCCCAGACGCGCGCAGCGATTGACGGTTTCCCTGATGCCAAAACCACAATCAATCATGACTGTGGTTTGCGCTACCTGAACGACTAGGGCGTTGCCTTCGCTTCCGCTTCCGAGACTGGCGAACCTCACGCGCGACTCAAACTCGCCGCCGCGTTCAAGGGCTCAACGGCTACTGCCAACTAGCGCAGTTGCGCGTGCAGCAGCGTGACTATACGGGTGCCGATGGCGGTCGCGTCCGGCGTACCTTTGCTGTCGAGCACGCGAACGTCGGTCTTGCCAGCGGTTTCTTTCACCGTGATGCGATATTGCTCGGTCACTTCCCTGGTTTCAGTCCGCCAGAATTTGAGCTTGTCGAGAATGCCAGGCTCATTGTTGGCGATGGTGTCCGGATCGGCATAGCGGACGAAATAGGTACCCGCAGTACGGTCACGATCCACCACGGTGAAACCGACGCGATCCAGCGCCAGACCCACGCGACGCCAGGAACGATCAAAGGTATCGGTCATCGACAGGCTGGAGACGCCACCCACCGTTACGATTTGCGCCTGATCCACGCGGGCGGCTGCAGCCGCGGGCGACACGGCGGCCTGAGCGATCTGGATTGCCTCTTCCTTTGGCGCACCCAAATACTGCATCATGCGATTCAAGATTTCGGCCTCGTACTCGGGCTCGGGTTTACGCTGCTCATAACGAAACACGGGCTGCGTGCTGCTGCCAACGTTTTTCTCTTCGAGGCCACGGTGGCTGATGTAGATCTCGGTGGTGCCGTTAGCACCGCGTTCAAGGCGCGTGCGATATTTATCGCGCGTACCGCTGGAGTACACCTGATCAAACACTTTGCCGATGGTGCGGCGAATGATGTCTTCCTGAATGCGCGCGCGATTCTCAGCCCAGTCGGTTTCCATGAGCCCGATGCGCGAATCGTCTGACACCAGCGTCATGTTCATGCTCGCCCAGAATTCACGAACTTTCGGGAAATTCACCTCCGGCGTGCCCGGCACCACCAGCCAACGCTCCGTACCCGCACGCTCGATACGCATGCCCGAAACGGCTGGCAAAACACCGCCAGCCCCCGACAAAACCGCAGCCCGATTGGCGGAATTTACGCCCGAAAGTGTGGCCGTGCCCGCACGGAAACGTTCGTCGTATTTTGGCGGCGTCAAATCCGGTGGAACTTCCAGTGAAGGGCCCGAAGTGGCGGCCTTGTACTCGACACGCTTGGCCTCAAACGGGCTGTACTCGGCAATCGTGCTGCAACCGCCCAAGGTGACTGCAACTGTCGCCAATGCGGCGAGCGCTAACGTTGAAACTGATTTCATTCGTGTTCCTGTTTCTAAAGTCTTGGCGTAATTTTCTAGAGCAATCCGGCGTGGCGCATTGCGGCTTCAAGCACGGGTTCAAATTTTGGCGTGAGCGGTGTCATTGGCAAACGCGTGGTCGCGCCACACCTGCCCATTCGTGCCAGCACCCATTTCGGCGCAATCGGATTGGCCTCAACGAACAGATCAAGGTGCAACGGCAAGAGCGTATCGTTGATCGTCCGAGCGGCGGCAAAATCACCCGCCAATGCTGCGCGACAAAGGTCAGCCATCGCCTTCGGCGCGATGTTTGCAGTGACAGAAATCACACCATCGCTACCCATCGCGATCAGCGCCAGCGCAGAATCATCGTTGCCACTGTAGACCGCAAATCGCTTGTCAAGTTTCCGCAACTGACGAAGCAGTTCACTGCCACGCCCGATGTCACCGGTTGCATCCTTGATGCCAACGATGCCGGGCACAACAGCCAAGCGCATTGTCGTTGCCGTCGCCATGTCTGCCACCGTACGACCGGGCACATTGTACAGAATCATCGGGAGGTCAACGGCCTCCGAAATCGCCTTGAAATGCTGGTACAGACCCTCTTGTGTGGGCTTGTTGTAATACGGCACGACCGAGAGCGAAGCGTCCGCGCCAACTGACTTCGCGTAGGCCGACAAACTGATCGCCTCGCGCGTCGAATTGGCGCCGGTACCGGCCACGACTTTGATGCGGCCCGCAGCATGCGTCACTGTGGTCTTGATCAGAAGCGCATGTTCGTCGACGTCCACGGTCGGCGACTCGCCGGTGGTGCCCACGATAACAATCGCCGCAGTGCCGGACGCCACATGCCAGTCGATCAGGCGTTTGAGTGCATCGATATCCAGCGCGCCGTCGGCGTGCATGGGGGTAACGATGGCAACCAGACTGCCTTGAATCGGGGACGATGCGTCAATGGGCATGGATGTGAACAAAATCGAAGCTAACTTTGGATGTTAGCGCAGGGCGCATGCGCTCGTCTCGGGGCTTGGATGACCGGGCTTTCGTGGTCTAAAATAGCTCGAATGGGGAAACACAGATTTTTGGCATACGTGCCGCTGCTGCTGGCGAGCATCGTTGCGACGTCGCTTTCGACGTCGGCGCTAGCCGTATCCAGCGACGAATCAAGCGCACAGGGGCCGCTGCTGCGCGCCGAAAAAGCGCTGCGCAATTTCGGTGATAAGGCCCAAGATTCTGCTGCCAATATCACGAGTTACGCGCTGTCACTCATTGGCGTGGACTATCGCTTTGGCGGCAACACGCCGGAATCAGGGCTCGATTGCAGCGGTTTGATTCGCTACGTGTTTCAACAAGCCACCGGCATTTCTCTGCCGCGTAGTGCGCGAGAACAGGCCCGTGTAGGCGAATCGATCAAGCGCAATGATTTGCAACCCGGCGATCTGGTGTTTTTCAACACGCGCCGTTTCCAGTTTTCGCACGTCGGGCTCTACATCGGTGACAACCGCTTCATCCATGCGCCAAGCAGCGGCGGTGCGGTAGAAGTATCCAATCTGGATAACCGCTACTGGCAGAAGGCGTTTAACGGCGCACGGCGAATTGTGAGCGGATTGCCGGATGTGACGGCGCTGGTGATTCAGTCTGCACAGGCAGCTTCGATCAATTCGACGCCACCTGAAAAACCTTCGCCGTTATCAAACACCCGCAGCGCTGCCGAGCACTAACGCGCGCTGGCCTTTTTAAGCATATCGATTATGGGCTTGTGCTCTTCGCGCACCGCCCAGTCGTAGGCGGTTTCGCCCTTATCATTTTTCTGGGCTAAATCAGCGCCGTACTCAAGCAGCACCTTGACCACTTCGGTCTTGTTTTCGCGCGCTGCCATCATGAGGGGGCTGATACCGGTCGGTGACGACGCAACCGGATTCGCGCCCTGATCGAGCAGATATTTCGCAACTTCGGCATGCCCGTTGACCGACGCGTAATGCAGCGCAGTCCAGCCTGTGCTGTTCACGTCACCACCCTTGCCGCGCAGATAGCGCACCACCTTGTCATGTCCGTTGAGCGCGGCAACCATGAGGGCAGTATCGCCCCACTTGTTGCGCAAATTGACCTTCGCGCCCGCGTCAACCAGCGTCTGTGCGCTTTGCAGCAAGCCGCTGCGCGAGGCGACCAAGAGCGCCGGGTCACCGCGTTCGTCCACCGCGTCAGGCTTCACGCCTTTAAGCAACAGGGCGCGCACCTCGCTCGGTCGGTCAAGGTCAATCATCTTGAACAGATCGGCCGTGTTGGCGCTAGTTTGAGCGAACGCGACGGGTGAAAGGAGCAAGGCGGCGAGCATTGAAGCTCTGACAGATACGCGCAGACAAGTAGGAATCATAGGGCCACCCGAAACAGTGAGAAAAAGTTATGACTGGTGGCAAGGCCAACAGTTTCCACGTCGATTTCGCGAACCGCCGCAATGGCCGCCGCGACATGAGGGACGAACGAGGGCTCGTTGCGCTTGCCGCGATAGGGCACCGGAGCGAGATACGGCGAATCGGTCTCGATCAGCATGCGCTCAAGCGGTACACGCCGGGCGACGTCGCGTAAGTCCTTCGCGCTTTTGAAACTTACGATGCCGGAAAACGAGATGTGGAAACCCAGATCCATCGCGGCGCTAGCGACGTCCCAGGTTTCGGTAAAGCAGTGCATGACGCCGCCGACTTCGTCAGCCCGCTCTTCGCGCATGATGGCGAGCGTGTCCTCGGACGCACTCCTGGTATGAATCACCAGAGGCTTCCCACATTCCCGCGCAGCGCGAATGTGCGTGCGGAAACGTTGTCGCTGCCACTCAAGACCGCCCTGCAAACGGTAGTAGTCAAGTCCGGTTTCACCAATCGCCTGCACTTTTGGATGTTGCGCTCGCGTCAGCAAATCTGCAATTGTCGGCTCTTCAATATCTTCGTAATCGGGATGCACGCCCGCAGTCGCGTAAATATTGGCATGCCGGTCCGATAGCGCAACGACCGACGGCCACTCGGGCAATGTAACGCTGATGCACATCGCATGAGAGACGTTCGCCGCGCGCATGCGCTCAACCACCGCATCTCCATCTTCGGCAAAGTCGGAGAAATTGATGTGACAATGGGAATCAACAAACACAATGCGCCCCACAAATGCATTTTTTAGAGGTGTCCACGGGCTGGAACCGGACAACGTTGCGCGCAACGCTACATTGTGTGTGTGGGTCGTGAGGACGCAAGCAGAGCGCCAAGAATGCCTTCAATACGGCGTTTGGCACCGCGACCCGTGTCGTCTTTGGTGAACTGAACGCCGATGCCCTGCGCCCGCGCCCCCTGAATTCCGGGTGGCGTGATCCACGCTACTTTGCCCTGCACCGCAATGCGATTCGGGTCGTCCATCAACGTCAACAGCATGAATACTTCATCGCCCAGCTTGTAAGCCCGAGTCGTTGGAATAAAGATACCGCCGCCTTCGACCCACGGGATGTACGCTGCATACAGTGCCGTGCGTTCACGAATGTTGAGCGAAAGCACACCCGAGCGCGCGCCTCCAGGCGCGCTACGCCCGGTGCCGGTGACAGTGCCCATGCTGGTAGGAGTGCCGAGACCGTCTGAATCACTCATGAATGGTTATTGCTCAAAATCCCGTCGCTTCGATGACTTAGCGACTAAAAAGCGCCCGATAATCCAGCAGCAGCGACTCGCATTGCAGCCGTGCAGAGAGCGTGGTGTCGGGCAGATAACGCTTGCGTAACAATGCCCGATGATAGCGGAGCGCTTCGGACAGCGGTAGCTTTGCGGCCAATTGGGTCAAGGCTTCGGACTGATCTCTGTATACCATTGGCAACAAATTGGCGCGCGCGCGCGACCAGTCGGACGTCCAGTCAGCGAGCCATTGCAGCAGATCGGTGAAGCGTTCGCGCTTCTCGTTCTTGCCGCCAGCTTCGACCCAGGCCCCCCAATGCAGCGTCGGAAATTGGCTTGGGCGCAGCAAATCACGCACGAAGGCTTCATGTGCAGACGCTCGTCCCGAATTCGCCAAAGCCACCGCCGTCAGCGGCTCGCCACGCGTTCGCAGCAACAGAGCGTCAATGTCCACACTTGCAACGCCTTGCGCGCGCATCCATGTGTTCGCCTCCTCGGGGGTTGGACGCGGCAATGTCATTCGAAGCGCGCGGCTGCGAATTGTTGGCAGCAGTCGCTCCGCTTGCGAAGTCACCAGTAACCATCGCGTATTCGGTGGAGGTTCCTCCAGCGCTTTGAGTAGCGCGTTGGCACTCTCACGAGCCAGCGCGGTTGCCGGATCGACCAGAAGAACGCGGCCGGGCGAACCCGCAGCCGAGAGCTGCATAAAGTCCAGCGCTTCCCTTACGACGTCAATCTTGATGGTCGGCAATTTGACCGTTTCACCATCGCCAGAGTCCGGCAGCAAGCGCCGGAAATCGGGATGCACATCGCCCGCAAGCCAGCGGCAACTCGGGCAT
>JBBRVM010000131.1:0-8747 GCA_038246865.1 Burkholderiales bacterium | reverse complement strand
CTGATGCCTTCAATGTCGCCAGCGCCTCTGTCGTACTGGCCTTGATCGGATCAGAGACGGCCAGCAGGCCCGCCAGCTTCGCGTCGACCGCCAGATGCATCACGCTCGCACCCTCTACACGCATCGCTTCCGCCTGCGAAAGGAGTCCGTCAACCGCGACTTTGTCCTGCTCCATCATTGCTGAGTTGCCCAAAGCCAGTGCTTTGCCGTTGATGCGTCCGCGTACGCCAATACCCGTCGCCGACTCAAAGTTTTCTGCTTTATCCAGCGTCACGCCGCGATCTCGCGCGGCACGAACGATGGCGTCGGCCAACGGGTGTTCGCTGCCCTGATCCAGACTTGCCGCGAGCTTGAGCACTTCATCGCCGGTATAGCCGTTCGCTGGCACTGCGCGGTCGAACGCGGGCTTGCCTTCGGTCAAGGTTCCGGTCTTGTCCACAATCAGCACGTCCACTTTGCAGAAGTGCTCGATCGCTGCTGCGTCACGAAACAAAATGCCCTGGCTGGCTGCTTTGCCCGTCGCCACCATGATCGACATCGGCGTGGCTAAACCCAGCGCACACGGGCAGGCGATGATCAGCACTGCCACCGCATTGATTAGCCCGTACACCCAGCTCGGTTGCGGCCCGAACAGGCCCCATCCGAAAAAGGTGAGCACCGCACTCGCGACGACCGCCATCACAAACCAGCCGGCCACCTGATCCGCCATTCGCTGCATCGGTGCTTTGGAGCGCTGCGCTTCGCCGACCATTTGCACAATTTGTGCGAGCATCGTCTGCGCGCCGACACGCTCAGAGCGCATTACCAAAGCGCCGCTAGTATTTAGCGTTGCGCCGATTAATTTGTCGCCCACTTTTTTGCTCACAGGGATCGGCTCTCCGGTCAGCATCGATTCGTCAACCGCGCTGCCACCTTCGGTCACCATGCCGTCGACTGGCACCTTCTCGCCGGGGCGAACGCGGAGGCTGTCGCCGACCAGCACATCCGCCAGCGGCACATCCTCTTCGACACCGTCAGCCTTTATGCGGCGCGCGGTCTTCGGTGATAGGCCAAGGAGTGATTTGATTGCTGCCGAGGTTTGTGACCGCGCCTTCAGTTCAAGGATTTGCCCGAGCAATGTCAGCGAGATGATGACCGCCGCCGCCTCAAAGTAAACAGAAATCCGACCCATCGAAATGAATGAGGCAGGAAATGCGCCCGGCGCAATCGTCGCCACCACGCTGTAAATAAATGCAGCTCCGGTACCCAGGCTGATCAACGTCCACATATTGGGACTGCGATGAAAGACCGACTGCGCGCCGCGCACAAAGAAAGGCCAGCCCGCCCACAATACTACGGGCAGCGTAAGCACAAGCTCAATCCAGCTTTGCACCGCCATATCGAACCAGCCAAGTCGGTGGCCGAACATCGCGAGTGTCGTCACGACCAGGGAGAAAGGCAGCGTCCACCAAAAACGTTGCTGGAAGGACTTCAACTCTCTGTTGTCGTCGGCTTCCGCCGTCGGTAGCACTGGCTCCAGCGTCATGCCGCATTTCGGACAGTTGCCGGGATGATCCTGGCGAATTTCCGGGTGCATCGGGCAGGTGTAGATGGCGCGTGTAGGCACCGTAGTTTCAGGTTTTACAGGTGGCACGGAGTTAGCTTTCAATTTTTTGCGGCAGACACACCGAAATGGCCGAACACGTAGCGCCCTTCTTGTATGGGGTTCCGCGCAATCCGTCTGTTCGGCGACGCACGTTGGCCAGATCCATCAATGTCCGATACAAATCTCATGTTCGCTAACGAACAGACGCAGCTCAATACGTCTGAGACAGTGCCTGACTGATTTTCAGGCAACCAGCAGGGGCACAAATGACAGCACCGCGAACTGGGCAAGCGCCCGCCGTACTCGAACGCAAAGAATTCCATCTCAAGTTTTCGCGTTCGTTCATGGACCCTGCATTTAATGACGTCAAAGACGCGTTGAGTCAGGTTGAAGAAGTTGCTTGGAGCAATTACATCAAGGGCAACAAAGCGCCGGTTACGGTGAAAGCCGGAGCGGAATTTGCCGATCCCGACTACGACTTGTCGGTCGAATGGAAGGCCACGCGCGACCGATTGCTGGCGGCCGAGATCAAACAAAAAGATGCCACCACGCAATCTCGGGTGCTGCTTATCTGCGGCTCAGCACGCAACGACGGTTCCTGCCCCGGCGAAATGTCGAAGACTTTCCGGATGACGAAAATCGCAAAAAAAATACTCTCCGAGGAAGGAATCAGCGTTGACGTTCTGGATTTGAGTCTGCTCACATCCGATTACGACTTGCACATTCATCCGTGCAAGGGCTGCGTGTCCACCGCGATGCCGCTCTGCCACTGGCCGTGCAGTTGTTATCCCAATCATGGTCAACGTCAAACCAACGACTGGATGGCTGAAATTTACGAACAGTGGGTCGCTGCTCACGCGATCATCATCATGACTCCGGTGTACTGGTATCAAACGCCAAGTGTGCTGAAGCTCATGATTGATCGCCTGGTGTGTGCCGACGGCGGCAATCCGGATCCGACCACGACCGGCGGCAAAGACGCGCAAATGGCCAAAGTCCTGGAACTAAAGGGCTGGAACTATCCGAAGCATCTCGCTGGCCGTGCGTATGGCCTGGTGGTACATGGCGACGTGGCAGGAATCGAAGGCGTCCGCCGGGGACTGTCCGACTGGCTCGACTGGATGGGCTTGATTGATGCGGGTGCGCAGGCGCGACTGGATCGTTTTGTAGGGTATTACGAATCCTACGCCGGAGGCCACGAAGCGCTGGATCGCGACAGTGCGTTTCAGGATGAAGTGGCTAACGTCGCCAGAGCGGTGATGAACGCCGTCGGAGAGATTCGCGCTGGCACATTGTCGGCACCCGACGCGAAACTGGTCAGGCCGCGCCCGAAGTAGACGCCGCACTGCGTTTCGTCGCAGTACGTGTGCTGTGCGTTTCAGACGGCGTCACACTTGATCGCTTAGTGCCCGCTCGAATCGTGACCGCGACTGGATTCAAACAGGAACCAAGTACGTCGCGCGGCTTCACTAAGCCATACTTCAATCAGGCTGGCGGTCGACACAACGTCGTGTTCATCACACACACTATGCGCCTCGCGCAACCGCGATCCCAGCACCTTGTTGTCTTCACACAATTCAGCCAGCATGTCGGTTGGCTCAACATACTCCGCGTCGTTATCCAGAATACGCTGCGTGCGCGCAATGTGGCCGATAGAACGCAAGGTGAGGCCGCCGAGTTTGCGGATGCATTCGGCCATCGGGTCGGTCATCGCAAAGAGCTGATCTGCCTGCTCGTCGAGCATCAGGTGATAGTCACGGAAGTGCGGACCGCTCATGTGCCAGTGAAAGTTTTTTGTTTTCAGATACAAGGCGAATACATCAGCGAGGATGCCGTTCATGACGGCGGAGATATCGCTCACTGCCGCCGCGCCGAGGTCTGACGGTGTGGCTAGCGGCGCATTGCGTCGCTTGGTGAGTTCTTGTGTTCGCTCGGCGGTCATCGTATTCATGGGTGTCCTTCGTACTGAATCGGAGGTTTCAGCGAGTGAATTGCTGCTTTCAGGGCAGCGTCGTTCGTCCCGACGCCTAATGTGACATTTCGGCCCGCTCATCGTCTGTTCGTTGCCGGACACAGGACATCGAGTCGAAGCTTTCCACGACCAGATCAATGTGGGCAACCGCACAGACTATCGTCAATGGCTAGTGGACTATTCGCCTCACCCCCCCCTCTGGCTCGCGCTTTGTCAAACACCCTTGAGTTCATCGAACCATCCCCGAACGCGCTCCTGGCTGCGCTGCCGCGCGACGAATATCTGTGCTTGCTTGAGGATATGGAGAGCGCGAACCTTTCGTTTGGCCAATTGCTGTATGAGACCGGAGAGACGGTCAGATATGTGTTCTTCCCAAATGATTCACTGATTTCGCTGCTGACAGTCGTGGATCCTCAACATGCGCTGGAGGTGGGCATGGTGGGTCGTGAAGGCATGGTTGGAATTTCATATGCGCTGGGCGTGCGTCGATCACCAGTGCGAGCGCTTGTTCAGGGGGCCGGTACAGCCATGCGAATGAGCGCCGCACGTTTCCGCATTCAATTCCGGCAAAGCGAGCGACTGCAGCGACTTGTACATTTGCAAACGCAGGCTTTGCTGTCGCAGATCGCGCAAACCGCCGCGTGTAATCGATTCCATATGATCGAAGGACGCCTGGCGCGCTGGCTACTTATGACGCGAGATCGGCTCGGCAAGTCCGAGTTCAGACTGACGCAGGAATTTCTCAGCGAAATGCTGGGTGTGCGGCGGGTAGGTGTGACCAACGCAGCGCACGCGCTCAAGCTTCGTCATCTCATTGACTATCACCGGGGTGACATTTCCATCGTGGATAGCGTGGGACTTGAAGCATCGGCGTGCTCGTGTTACCACCGAATCGCGGGGTCTGCCTGGCTGCGTTAAATGCACACCCGCAAACTCCTTCGATAATGAATAGCCGCGCCTTGTACCACTACGCGGACCACCGCGACAAAGCAGATCAATTTTATGGTTCGTATGAAACCATTGTTGACGACATCATTTAGTTTGGATGAATCGACATCCACCTAAACGTTTCAACGCCTCATCCGCCAACGCTGCAAATGCCAACGATCAGGCCGCCAATGCTCTCCAGACTATGCTCGAAAATCTCGGGCAATTAACCGTACAACCCAAGACGTGATCTGCTGCAAGCCGCTTTCTGCAAGGCCGATCACTGCCTCATAAAGAGGATTCCATGTCAACTCCGTCCACCGTGCCCACAGCTGCATCTCTACCCGTGTCGACTAGCGAGTCATTGAAAGCGGCCGCTGAGCTTAAGGCTGAGCTCAGCGCCATTGCCGATGCGGCCGTTGTCAAAACCCAAATCGACGGCAACCCCTGGGCGGTCGCCGAGGATGAACAGCGGCACGAACCCGTACGTGACCGTGTCTCCGCACTGAAAGTACAGCATGACCGTGAGCGCAAACAACCCGAACCAGCAGCAGGTAGCCACTGGGAAATGAAGCGGCCCGCAATGTTGAAAAGTCTCAGCCACATAGTCGGTGCCGCAGTGACTGCGACCGATGGAGAGATCGGTCGCGTCAAGTCCGCGTTGTTCGACGAGCAGTCGTGGGCAATCCGATTTTTGGTGGTCCAAACGGGAACGTGGCTGTCGGGGCGTGAAGTGTTGATCTCCCCGTACGCGGTCAGGCAGCCCATTGCGGTCGACAGCCACAACATCGACGTCTCGATGACTTGCGCGCAAGTACGAGGCAGCCCGGATATCGACACTCAGCAACCGGTATCGCGTCAGCACGAACGCGACTACCTCGCCTACTACGGATTCCCGGAATACTGGAGTGGCGGCGGCATGTGGGGTACGGGCGATTACCCGCTGAATTTACAGCCAAGTGGTGCACCCGAGGAAATTGCAGCCGATAAAGTGATGCGCCAGCGCGAGCTTCGGATGGCCGACGTTCATCTGCGCAGCAGTGCCGAAGTCACGAGCTACGACGTCCAGGCGACCGACGAGATGATGGGTCACGTCAGGGACTTCATCTTTGACGAAGCGTCCTGGGCGATCCGCTGTCTCGTGGTTTACACCCGTAACTGGTGGCCCGGTAGCAAAAAAGTTTTGCTGGCGACTCACTGGATCGACGACATTTCCTGGGCGACGAGTACTGTGCACGTCAGGCTAACCCGTGCGCAGGTCAAGAGCAGTCCTGAATATCAGGAGACTCTGCCCATTGATCGCGACTACGAAGAGCGACTGCACGACGCGTATGACCGGAAGGGGTACTGGCGCTAAGGTGCCGATTAGGCCGCCACCACACGCGTCCACTGAATCAGCCAGATTGGTCATGCAAAACAGGCCCCAAACGAGCCTCTAAGCTCGCCAAACTGCTGAAAGCGGTTCCCCCCAAGCTCCTGACTGCCGAGCGCAACGCGCTGAAACCGGGGGAATTCGCGTTCCCGAGCGAACGAAAACTTCCTCTGGAAGACGCGTCGCACGTGCGAAATGCCATCGCGCGGTTTGATCAGGTTGAGGGCGTGAGTGACGACGAGCGAGATCGAGCATGGCATCGAATCGGGGCCGCAGCCAAATTACATGGCATCGAAGTTCATGAGAATTCGCGGAGAGACTTGGGCGGTCGCTCGAGGTAGCCGCGGGTTTGGGTATGCCAAAAGTCGATTGGCTTTCGGCCAGAACGCTTATTGCATTGGGGCTAGATGCTGTTTTGTTTAATAGTCGATAATCCATTGAATGTAGCTTAACCCCCTTTGCAGAGGGGAACACAGCGCAAAGCTGTCTGACTTTTTATTCCCACGACGGGCTCCGCTACAGCGACAAAGTAAGAGGGATCCAGGATTTAGCGCGCGGCAGCTTCGGCGCAAAACGCTGCGAGTTCGGTCAGCACGCGTTGTGTCACCGCTTGCGCCGCAATGACACCGCCATAGGTGTCCTCGCTAGCCGATGCGACGCTGGCATCGAACTCGCGGCGGGCGACGACGACCCGGGTTGTTGTGTCAATGAGCACGGCGCGCAGCGTGAGGCGGACACGGCTTGGTGGAGCGGAGAAATCCTGCTGTAGCCGAATGATTTCGGTGTCCAGCCGAAACCGGCTGGACGCGGCTGACGGAGCTGCCAACACGGCCTGAAATGCGCCGGTTCGCTCGACAGCCCGCACGATCAGTGGCGCGAGCATTTGTGCCGGCGTGTCCACCCACATACTGAACGCGAAATATTCGATCTCGGGCGTGCGTCGCGCATAGACGATGTGCGCCGTTCCGTAACCGGCTGCCGCCTTCGGTGTGTTGATGATGAGCGCCGCCGCAGTTGTCTTTTCGGCAGCGCTGGACGCTGACTTGGTAAAGGGAGAAACAAGCGCCGACGAGCCGTCATCGAGCGTGAAAAGCGCCGGTGGTGCCGCAGGCGCTGGCAGCAACGACGAGCAGCCGCTCAACACACTTAGCGCAATGCAGGTAGCAGCGAATCGCCAGCAAGAGGTTCGGATCATGGTGTCACTTTCTCGCCCGGTCCGGGCTTTATCTTCGGTGCGCCCAAGAGCAGACTGTTCGGATTGCGCTCGGTTTGCTCGGAGAGCCGCTGCAACGAAACAGCCAACTGATTCAATTCATCAAGCAATTGCGTGAGCGCTGGGCCGGAGTCAGCCGCGACCTTTTGAATGCCGCTCGCGGCCGCATCAACGCTGCGCCCCGCGCTAACGCTCGCCGTGGTCGCAGACTTCCCCAGCTTGTCCACTGAGTCTGCAGCGGCGGTGATGCGGTCAATCGCCTTGCCAAACTGGAGGCTTGCCTGAGCTGTATTTCGCGCGGCACGAGCGGCATCCGCGATGCCAGCGCTCAGGTTGCCCTTTTGCGCCGCGAGCTCACGCATCAGTGTCGACGTATCCGCCAGCGTCTGCTTGAGCGCCGCCCGGTTGTCGGCGTCGAATACTGAATTCAGATTGGTCGACATGCGATCGACGCTCGCCAAAACGGTGGTCAACACATTTTCCAGTCGCGTGCTGAGCGAGAGTTTCGACGGGATAGTGGGAATGTCATCATCCCTCGAAGGCACCAGCGCTTTTGCACCTGCCGTGCCGCCCGTCAATTCGACAAACGCGATACCGGTAAGGCCTTGAGTTTTAAGCACGGCTTCGGTATCTTGTTTAATCGGTGTGCCTGTTTCAATACGAAATCGCAGTCGTACCTGACTCGAATCTTTCGGATCAATGGCGATCTCGCTCACCTTGCCGACGTTCACTCCCAGATACTTCACCGGCGCATCAAGGTTTAAGCCCGAAACCGATTCGCGGATAATGGATTGGTAGGTGCCATAGTGCTTTTTCCCCGTGATCCCAGCGGACAACCAAAGTACAGCGCCGATGAGCGCGGTGCCCAGCGCCAGCACAAACGCACCGACGGCGGTGTAGTTCACCTTGTCTTCCACGTCAGTCCTTTTTCTTCATGAGTAACGCCGGTTGCATGGCTGGTGAGTCCGATTCGGCTGCCTTTTTCTCGCGATGATTGATGAAATATTCGCGCACGATGGGGTGATCGCTGTGCGAGAGTTCTTCCATCGACCCGTTGGCGATCACCCGCCCCTCGCCCAGCACCGCCACGCGATCACAGACCTGCCACAATAAGTCAAGGTCATGCGAAATGATCACGATGGTCAAACCGTACAGCGCATGTGTGCTGAGAATCAGCTCGTTGACGCCAGCAGCGCTCGCCGGGTCGAGCCCCGAAGTCGGCTCGTCGAGGAACAACATCTCCGGATCAAGCGCGATCGAGCGCGCGAGCGATGCGCGCTTGGCCATGCCACCGCTTAGCTCATTCGGCAACTTGAGGCTCGACTCCGGTGGAAGTCCGGTGAGCGACAACTTCCATTCGGCAATGCGATCAATTAACGCGTGATCGAGCTCGCTGTGCTCACGTAGCGGCAGTCCGACGTTCGCGCGAACGGTGAGCGCGCTGAACAAGCCACCGTACTGAAACATGACGCCCCAGCGCAAGCGAAGGGCTTTGGTTTGCGCGTCGGTGAGGTGCGCGACGTCATCGCCAAACAGCCTGATTGTTCCCGAAGTCGGCTGCTGCAACATGATCATCTCGCGTAGCAGCACAGACTTTCCGGAACCGCTGCCACCGGCAATCGCGACGATCTCGCCGCGCCGCACTTCGAAGTCAAGGTCGGTGTGCACCACGTGGCTG
>JBBRVM010000130.1:0-8764 GCA_038246865.1 Burkholderiales bacterium | reverse complement strand
GCGTCCGCGCCCGCAGCAAACGCGAGCCCCACCGCAAGCACGCCAACCACGCCATAGCGCTGCCAGAAGCGCCGTCCCAACAGGTGCAGCACGAACATCGCCAGCACCATTGCTGGTGCCGTCCTGATCGAACTGAACGCTTCAAGCCCGAAGCGCAACAACACGCCTGCGAGCATCGCTGACGCGATGGCGACCGGAATGCGATTCATCATGCGCTCGAATAATTTTGACGCGCCCGCGATGATGATGAGCACGGCGCACACGACGAATGCGCCGACCGCTTCCGGCATCGTCACCCCCGCCGCGCTGGTAGCGATCAACGCCGCACCGGGTGTCGACCAGGCGGCAACGACTGGCTTCTTGTAAAGGAGCGACGGAATGATCGCCGCGAGGCCCATGCCAAGCCCGAGCGCCCACATCCATGAATTGATTTGCGACTGCGTCGCGCCTAGCGATTGTGCCGCCTGAAAAACCAATGCGCCCGTACTGGTAAATCCAACCAAAACGACAACAAATCCAGTGACGACGGCAGAGACGGAAAGATCGCGGAAGAAGAACATGGCTTTAAGAAACTCGGCGCAACGCCCATTGTTGCAGAGCGATACCTGACGGCGGATATCGGAGCGCGGCAGGCCCGGCAAAGTTGCGGATATCGGCCAGTGCAAACGCTGCCCCCACGATCTGGCCATGCACCTCTTCGCGTGACATCTCAGCGCTTCGTCGTTGTCAAAGCAATCACAAATCATGTGTCGGGCCGACAAGCGTCGCGTTTGAAATCATGGCACTTGATGCGCACGCTATCCTTCACACCTAACAAAGAGAAATCGCAAGGAGAAATCGCCGTGAACGAATTAGTCACCGTAGCCATCGACGGGTCCATCATGACCCTGTCGATGAACCGCCCTGAAAAGAAGAATGCGCTGACCAACGCGATGTACGGGATGCTCGCAGATGGCTTGCAGCGTGCGCACGACGACCCGGCAATTCGCTGCATCATCATTCGCAGCGAGGGCGACAGTTTCACGGCGGGCAACGATTTGAGCGACTTTGCAACAATCTCGGCTGGCTCTGGCCCGACTGTACGCCACGTCACCCGTTTTCTGCACGGACTCGCAACGGCGGACAAGCCCATCGTCGCTGCCGTGCATGGGCTCGCGGTTGGCGTCGGCACCACGATGCTGTTGCATTGTGATGTGGTGTGTGTGACCGAACAGGCGCGTCTGATTACGCCATTTGTCAACCTCGCGCTGGTGCCAGAAGCGGCGTCCAGCCTCTTGTTGCAGGCGCGCATTGGGTACGCGCGAGCGTTTTCAATGATTGCGCTGGGCGAGCATGTTGACGGTAAGACCGCCGTGGAGTGGGGCCTTGCGCGCTATCTCGCTGCGCCGGAAGCGCTGCGCGCCAAGGCGCTCGCCGTCGCCCACACGCTGGCCGACAAACCCATCGGAGCGTTGCGCGCCACCAAGCGGTTGATGCGCGACATCGAGCTCATCGCGCAAACGATGGATCTGGAAAGTGAAGTGTTCGCCGAACGCCTGAAAAGTCCGGAAGCGGCAGAAGCATTCCTTGCTTTTGCCGAAAAACGCGCGCCGAATTTCGCGCAGTTTAGTTAGCGAGGTGCAGTTGCGGCGGGTACATCAACGTCGATGTACTCAATGCGACCGACGCGTGTCGCTATCGCCTCTTCACGGGGCTTGACGCGACCGATCACCATGAACAGCCGCTTGCCGTCTTCACCACCGAGCGCACAGGCAATCCCCTGATTGGACACCGGGACGCGGCGTGTGATGGTGCCCCCTTCGAGCACGCGAACGAACTCGTTGCTGCGAGGTGACGCCACCCAGACGGCATCTTCTGCATCGAGGCAAATGCCGTCTGGCGCGAGTTTGCCGAGATCGGCCCAGACGCGGCGATTTGACAACGTACCGTCGTCGCCGACCTCGAACGCCGTGAGCCTCTTCGCGAAGGTCTCACCGACTATCATCGTCCGGCCATCCGACGTGATCACGGTGCCGTTCGGGAACGCCATGTCGTTCGCAGCCACGGACGTTTTTCCGTCCGGCGACACCATCACCAGCACGGTCGGTTTGGGTACAACGGGCTGCGCGAAAATATCGAAACCGAAGTTGCCGATGTAGGCGCGACCCTTGGCGTCGACCACCATGTCGTTGCAATGAAAATCCGCAAGTTGGCTCAGATCGGCAACCTCGACGAGTCCCGTCGGATCAAGCCGCATTAGCTTGCGATCCAGCATAGAAACGACCAGCAATCGGCCATCGGGCAACCAGCCCAGACCTGACGGCTGGTTTGGCACCTCAACCGCCACATGGGCGCGACCGTCACGGTCGACACGCATGACCTGATGCGTGAAGAAATCGGAGAACCACAGTTCGCCATCGTGCCATCTCGGGGCTTCGGCGAAGGCGAGGTTTTCGATCAGGCAGCGGTAAGACGACATCACATATTCCAAATCAGTCCGCAACAATTGGCAGTCATCCTGAGTGCGCGAAGGATCAAATCGCGTGAGAGTTCTGCTCGTTTGAACATTGAACTGACGCCTCCTGATCCTTCGCTTGCGATCAGGACGACAAAACTGATCGTAACTTTTACTCCAGAGGGCCTACTTCGCCGCCAAACCCAATCGCTCAATCAACAGCTTGTCCTTCGCAAACGTCTCCTTCGCCCACTTCGCATAATCCTCACCGCTGCGATACCAGAGATCCTGATTTAACTGGTCGAGCACTTCAAGGTGCTTCGGGTCATCCATCGCTTTCTTGAACGCATCATGCAGCGTCTTCATGATCGCGGGATCCATCCCTTTCGGGCCGACGAGTCCGTACGGCGAATTGCCAACGACATTCAGGCCGAGGTCCTTCGCGGTCGGCACATTGGGCCAGCGCTTGGTGCGCTTGTCACCGAACGTCGCCAGCAGACGCATCTGCCCGCCGTCGATATATTTGTCCCAGCCACTGGCGTCACTGCCCGCCATCACATGCCCGCCGAGCAGCGCCGTCATCAAATCCGCATTGCCCTTGAACGGCACGTGATTGAATTTCACTCTGGCGACGTCGCCGATTTCTTCCAGTAACAAGTGCGGCGAGGTGCCGGTGCCGGTCGAGCCGTAGTCGATCTTGCCCGGCTCCTTGCGCGCGGCCTCGACGTATTCGGCGAACGATTTGTACGGCGAATCGTTCCTCACCACGAAGCCGAACGTGTAGCCCGAAACGCCGATGATGAAACTGAAATCGGTCAGCGGATTCCACGCCGTTTTTTGCATGTGCGGAATGCGCAGCATGCCCATCGGAAACTGCGCAATCGTGTAGCCGTCAGGCTTCGCGGCAAGCGCCATGTTACCCGGGCCAAGCGTGCCGCCTCCACCGGGCTGGTTCTGCACAACAATCGGCTGTCCCAAATTCTTGCCCGCGATCTCCGCGAGCGTGCGCAGGTGACGATCCGTAGAACCACCTGCAGGCCAGGGCACGATCAACGTGATGGGCTTGTTTGGGTAGGCTTGGGCGAAAGCAGCAGCGGTGCCCAACAAAAGCGGCGTGCTGACTGCGAGTGCGGTTAACACTAGCGCGACGCTACGTCGCTGTGAAAATTTTGCGGACAATGAACGATGATGCACGGTAGTTTTCTCCTTGGGAGTGATTATCCGATGATATTTGATCTATTCGTGCAGGGACAATACTGATACGCGACTGTTGCTCACGGTCGGACGCGCGACGAATCGCCTACATCACGCAGAGCATCTTCATAAACAGCCAAATCATTCTGTGAGAAGCAACAGCACACGACGTGTCGAACAATTGGAAACTCTACGAGCGAAGTGCAGACTGTGTCGATGGCGACCCGAGCCGCCAGTTCGATTGGGTAGCCATAGATGCCGGTGCTAATGCTGGGAAACGCGATTGAGGAAACATCATTCTTGAACGCAAGCTCCATCGAGCGCCGATAGCAGGCGGCGAGAAGTTCAGGTTCCCCGTGCGTACCGCCACGCCAGACAGGCCCCACCGTGTGGATGATAAATTTCGCCGGGAGGCGATAGCCCTTTGTGAGCTTTGCTTCACCCGTTTTGCAACCACCCAGAAGACGGCACTCGCGTATCAGCTCAGAACCAGCTGCTCGATGAATCGCTCCATCGACTCCACCGCCTCCCAGAAGAGACGAGGTCGCGGCGTTAACAATGGCATCAACCGATAGCTTGGTAATGTCGCCTTGAACCGCGATCAAAACGTCGGACATTGCCAAGGTGCCCTACCGCTTAATCATCTGCGCCAACGCCCAAGCCTGCTCCGCCAACGGTCGCGTGCGTCGTCCCGCTTCTAGCGCTCGCGGGCTTGACGCATTGCCTTGCAGCGCACGCGCCATGATGCCTTGCAGAATGCCGACGAGACGGAACATGTTGAACACGAGGTAGTAGTTCCAGTCCGCCGCGCTCACGCCACTCGCGTCACCGCGACCTGTGCGTTGCAAATAACTTTGCAGATACTCACACTCAGTCGGAATGCCAAGCGCAGCGATGTCCACTCCCGCCAATCCGCGCACGCCGTTCCCCGGTTTCATGTGCCACACCATGCAGTGATACGCGAAATCCACGAGCGGATGACCAAGCGTGGAGAGCTCCCAATCAAGCACGGCCACAATGCGCGCTTCGGTCGGATGAAAAATCACATTGTCGATGCGGAAGTCGCCGTGGACGATACGCGTTTCGTCACCTGCCGGAATGTACTTGGGTAGCCATTCGATAAGCTGATTTGCGGCGTCGATGATCTCGGTTTCAGCCGCGCGATATTGCTTGGTCCAGCGCCCGACCTGGCGCTCAATGTAGTTGCCCGGTTTGCCGTATTCGCTCAAGCCGACCGCGCCCGGATCAACCCGGTGCAGCTCGGAGATCACGCGATTCATCTCGTTGTAGTGCACGCCGCGATCAGCATTCGTCATACCGGGCAAAGCTGGATCCCACAGGATGCGGCCATCGACGCAATCCATGATGTAGAACATGGTGCCGATCACGCTCACGTCTTCACACAATGCATAGGCACGAGCCACCGGCACGTCAGTATTGGCGAGCGCGCTGATCACCCGAAACTCGCGATCCACCGCGTGCGCGGACGGCAGCAATACACCCGGCGGCTTGCGGCGCAGCACGTAGTTCTTCCCACCCGCAGTCAGGCGGAATGTCGGGTTCGATTGCCCGCCCTTGAACTGCTCGACGGTTAACTCACCCGAGTAGCCGTCCACGTGGGCGCGCATGAATTCGGCCAGGCGGACGACGTCAAATGCATGCTCGGAAGCGACCGGGCGGGTGCCGGAAAAATTGTCGGTATCACTCATCGGTGAAGCATACCCAACTGCCCCATTTTCGCCCCGTCAAATCAGATCGTCACGCCGCCGTCGACAACGATACTCTGGCCGGTGACAAACGTTCCAGCTTGTGACGCCAGAAAAATAGCGGCCCCCGCGATTTCGTCGGGCTCACCGATGCGGCGCAGCGGCGTGGTGGCCGTGCGCAGCCTGAGCATCTCTGCGTTTTCCCACCGTGCTTTGGCGAAATCGGTTTTGATCAAGCCCCGCGCGATGCAGTTGACGCGAACATTGTGCGGGCCGTACTCGACCGCCAGATTGCGCGCCAGCTGAAAGTCAGCCGCCTTGGAGATGTTATACGCGCCGATCACGGGTGATCCGCGCAGCCCACCAATCGACGACACTATGATGATCGCGCCGTCCTTACGCTCGATCATTTGTGGCGCGACGAAGCTGATCAACCAGTGATTCGCGATGACGTTGTTTTCGAGGATTTTGCGGAACTGATCGTCGGCAATCCCGGCGAGTGGGCTGTAGTACGGATTGTTGGCGGCGTTGCATACCAAGATGTCTATTTTTCCGAATTTGGCGTCGGTCGCCGACACAAGATTCTGGAGATCGTCCTTCGACGAGATATTTGCGGGAATGGAAATCGCCCTGCCTTCGCCAAATTGGGCACTGGGCTACCGACGTTCGCGCCTTTTCCGGTTACATCACGTCGCAAACGCTGAAGTACGCTGGCAAATACGATCTAATCATGCGCTTTAGCACTCGACACGGAAAAGTGGTGATGAGTATTCGATTTGAAGGCAAGATCGCGATTGTCACGGGGGCAGGAGGCGGATTGGGTCGCTCGCACGCTATGGCGCTAGCGGCGAGGGGATGCAAAGTGGTCGTCAACGACTTCGGGCGCGCGGCGCCCGACGCATCGGGCAACGCGCTGAGCGCAGCCGATGCGGTGGTCGCAGAGATTCAAGCTGCGGGCAGAACCGCGATGGCCAATCACGCCTCGGTCACAGACGAGGCCGCAGTTGCCAGCATGGTTAAGGAAGTGATGGACACCTGGGGTCGCATCGACATTTTGGTCAACAACGCGGGCATCCTGCGCGACAAGAGCTTCGGCAAGATGGACATGAGTGACTTCCGGCTTGTGGTCGACGTTCACCTGATGGGCGCTGCGATCTGCACCAGGGCGGTGTGGGACATCATGCGCGCGCAGAAGTACGGGCGCATCGTGATGACGACGTCGTCTTCCGGTTTGTACGGCAACTTCGGGCAGGCTAATTACGGTGCGGCGAAGATGGCACTGGTAGGGCTGATGCAGACGCTCTCGATCGAAGGAGCGAAGGACAATATCCATGTCAATTGCCTTGCTCCCACGGCCGCCACGCGCATGACTGAAGGGCTGATGCCAGAGGAAGTGCTGGCAAAGTTGAAGCCGGAATCAGTGACACCGGGATTGCTTTATCTGGTTTCTGATGCTGCCCCGACGCGAGTTATTTTGTGCGCAGGTGCGGGCACCTTTGAGCGCGCCTATATCACGATGACGAGCGGCGTGCACGTCGGTAGTGGCGCAGACATGGCTGAGCAGGTGGCTGCGGAATTTGCAGCGATTTCGGATCGTGCCGAGGAGATGGTTCCCGAGAACGGTGGTGCTCAGGGACGCAATGAGGTGGGTAAGGCGATGGCTACAACCGCTTAGCAATTCGCTGCACTGGAAAGCTCCCTCTCCTTCAAGGGGAGGAACCTAACTGCACCCCGATCAGAGCCCGTGATTTTTTTCAGAATCAAGTGCTCTTGACCACATGCCGCCCATATTCCATGCGCGCAATCGTGCGGTTATGCACTTCATCCGGCCCATCGGCCAGACGCATCGTACGCATGCTGGCGTATTGCTTGGCGAGCCCGGCATCGGTCGATACGCCCGCCGCACCGAAGGCCTGAATCGCATTGTCGATGATGCGCAGCGCCATGCGGGGCGCAGCGACCTTGATCATCGCGATCTGCATGCGCGCGACTTTATTGCCCGCCTTGTCCATCATGTCTGCGGCCTGAAGACAGAGCAAACGCGTCATCTCGATATCAATCCGCGCTTCGGCTACGCGCTCATCCCACACCGATTGGTCGGATATTTTTTTGCCGAACGCGACCCGCGATTGCAGGCGCTTCACCATTTTTTCAAGTGCTAATTCCGCACTACCAATCGAGCGCATGCAGTGGTGAATTCGTCCCGGCCCCAGGCGACCCTGTGCAATTTCAAAGCCACGACCTTCACCCAGCAAAATATTTTTGGCGGGCACGCGCACATCGCGGAACACGACTTCGGCGTGACCATGCGGCGCATCATCAAAACCAAAAACCGGCAACATGCGCACGATCTCGATGCCCGGCGTATCAAGCTCCACCAATATTTGCGACTGCTGCGAGTGTGACGGCGCTGACGGATCAGTTTTGCCCATCACAATCGCGAGCTTACAGCGCGGATCGCCGACGCCGGATGACCACCATTTGCGACCATTGACAACGTAGTGATCGCCATCGCGACGAATCGAGGTTTGAATGTTCGTGGCATCGGAGGAGGCCACGTCGGGCTCGGTCATCAGAAAGGCCGAGCGAATTTCACCCGCTAACAGCGGCTGCAGCCACCTCGCTTTGTGCTCAGCGGAGCCATATCGCGCGAGCACTTCCATGTTGCCGGTGTCCGGTGCGGAACAGTTGAAAACTTCAGATGCGAATCCGACGCGGCCCATCTGCTCTGCACATAGCGCGTATTCCAGATTGGTGAGGCCAGCACCGCGAAACGGGCTGTCTGCTGGCAGCGAATCTACGGGCAGGAAAAGGTTCCACAGCCCCTCACTTTTAGCCAGCGCCTTTAGCTCCTCGACCACCGGCACCACCTGCCAACGGTTTTCACCAAAGGCCTTCATCTGCTCCACGTAGGTTGGGATCGCTGGATAGACGTGCTGATTCATGAATGCGATCACGCGATCACGCCAATGGGTCTGCCGTTCAGACATCGAGAAATTCATGTGTGCCTCCTGCCAAATTGGTTGGGTGTATTTGCATCCCGTCAACTCTAGCAGTAAGCGTCATGCCCGCGCCAGTCGTGCCTTGGCGCACCGCAGCGTAGCAATCGGCATAGTCGAACGCGAATTCTGACGACGCACGAGGGCTTTACGTGCGGCCGATTTTTCCAGGTATTTTGTGCTCGCCCTCAGGGGTGTAAGCAACCTGGTCGCAGGCTTACAGCTTTTTGCTGCAATGTCCATTCCATATGGTCTGAGTGCGATATATGTACCGAGTCGCTTTTACGCCTCTTAGCGATATACGCCATGCGCAAAGGTCGTTTCCGAATTGACTCACAACTAATCGTACCGAAGGGCCTATCGTTGACTCACAAGTCAGCGTACCGAGCATTGTTAAAGATTCGGGCAAGAGTATCGTCGATTTCGCGCTT
>JBBRVM010000129.1:0-8770 GCA_038246865.1 Burkholderiales bacterium | reverse complement strand
GCGACACGGATTTTGTCGGCACCGACGGTACGCGTGGCGGCAAATATCCGGACGCGGTGAAGTTGGCGGCAACCATCGCGAGCGAATGGCCAATAGCAAGCAAAGGCAAGCGCCTTGTCGTTTGCACGGGCGGTGAACCGCTGTTGCAGCTAGATGCTGCATTGATTGATGCGCTGCATGCCGAAGGTTTCGACATCGCAGTTGAAACTAACGGCACGATTGTCGCGCCACCTGGGATCGACTGGATCTGCGTGAGTCCAAAGGCGGGCGCGGTTTTCCTGCAATTGAGCGGGCAAGAACTGAAGGTCGTCGTTCCGCAGCCGTTTGACTTTGAACACCTCGCGACACTCGATTTTGAGCACCGTTTTGTGCAGCCGATGGACGGTCCGTTTCGCGCCGAAAACACCAAGTTCGCGATTGAATGGTGCATGCAGCATCCGGAATGGCGCTTGTCCGTCCAGACTCACAAAGTCATCGGGATCCGATAATCGCGCTATGAACTACGAAATCACGCAGCGATTCTTCTTCGACGCTGCTCACACATTGAAGCGCACCATCGAAGCTGAGGGTTCGCGACGGATTCACGGGCATACGTATCACTGTGAGGTCTCGCTGGCCGGGACACCTCATGAGAAAAGCGGCATGGTGAGCGATCTTGGTCTGCTGCGTGCGCATCTCGACGTGGTGCGCGATCAGCTGGATCATCACTATCTCGATGAAATTGCGGTGCTTGGTGTTCCGACGCTGGAAAACCTCTGTGCCTTTGTCTGGCGCGCAGTCGAACCGACTTTTCCCAACATTGCCAGCGTTCATGTCTGGCGTGAGGGTATGGGCGACGGTTGTCGCCTGCGAAAGTAACTATGGCAACCAACCAACCACGCAGCACCTTGTCGGTCAAAACGTCACCCGTTCAGGAAAAACCCCAGCGCTTTTTCGCACCTTGTCCGCGCGGTCTCGAAGGCGTGCTCTTCGATGAGCTGACAGGACTCGGCGCCATTCACGTCGGCCCGACCGACGGTGGCGTCGCCTTTCAAGGGCCGTTCACGCTGGGCTATCGCGTGTGTTTGTGGAGCCGGATCGCGAGTCGTGTGCTTTGGCAGCTGGCGGAAGACGAATATCACCACGAAGAAGATATTTACGAAATCGCGCGCAGCATCGGCTGGCCGAACTTGTTCACCGCGCAGGAATTGATCCGCGTGCAGGTGGACGCGATTCGCTCGCCCGTTACGAGTCTTGAGTTCGTCACTTTGCGTGTGAAAGATGCCATCGTCGACAGCTTCCGCGCGGTGCAGGACGAACGCCCGTCGGTCGACACCAGCATGCCGGATATGCGTATTCACGTCTTCCTCACGGCCTACACCGCAACGGTTTACCTTGATCTCGCGGGCGAGGCGCTGTTCAAGCGCGGCTATCGTCGCGAGGGCTTGCAAGCGCCACTGCGTGAGAATCTAGCGGCGGGGATGCTCGCACTCAAGGGTTGGCGCGGGCAGATGCCGTTGTTCGATCCGATGTGTGGCAGCGGAACGATCTTGACCGAGGCCGCGATGATCGCGATGAATCTCGCGCCGGGTGGGCAGCGGCCATTTGCGTTCGAGAAGATTCGCAATTTTGAGCCGAATGTTTTTGATGCGATGCGCGCCGAAGCGGCGGCCGGTGCGAAACCGTTGCCATCGAATCTGCTGTTCGGAAATGACCGGGATATTGACGCGGTCGAAGTTACGCGACGGCATTTGCAGAACATCGGCGGGGACGCTACGGCCTCGGCTGTGGTG
The DNA here is from genome assembly GCA_038246865.1 of Burkholderiales bacterium. Classification (GTDB taxonomy): domain Bacteria; phylum Pseudomonadota; class Gammaproteobacteria; order Burkholderiales; family Casimicrobiaceae; genus Casimicrobium. The sequence continues at coordinate 6,998 of JBBRVM010000129.1, read as the reverse complement.
ATCACGAATGCCCCGATGGAAACGCTCGCTGCACCCGCCGCGAAGGGCTTGTTGCTGACCAACCCACCCTACGGTGAACGCCTGAACGAATTGGCCGACCTCAAAGCCTGGTATCCCGCAGTCGGTACCTGGCTCAAGAAAACGATGGCGGGCTGGAAGGCCTGCTTCATAACGGCCGACCGTGCGATGCCGAGCGGAATCGGCTTCAAGCCGTCAAAGAAAACGCCGCTATTCAACGGCGCCCTTGATTGCCGGTTGTTCGAATTTGAGCTCTACGCCGGAAGCCGACGCGAGCCGCCCAAAGACAAAACCGCCTAAAATCAGGGCTAGTTCAAGAGCTACCGGCAGCCAACCATGTACGAATCCGAAATCACCAAATTCATTCGCGACCTTAAAGCCGCGCGCCCGCATCTTGAAGAAGATCAGCGCAAAGGCCGCGCGATCTGGTGGGACAAGACGCCGCTGAATGTGACCGAAAAGGCAGAGCAGGACGAAGCGCGCGTGCCGCAGCAGCCGTATCCCTACGCGACGAAATAATTGCGAAATAGCGACGGATTAGGGCATGCGATCAGCGATCTCTCCGCCCGGATGATCGCTCGCTCGTGACTCGGTAGCCAGCAGCGCAAACGCTGCGAGATGCAGCAACAATCCGCCGCCGAAAAACGCGTTGCGCGCAAACAAAAAATTGGCCATTGGCTCTCCGTCAGCGCGTCCGTAGCCCAGCGTTTGCAACAAACCAATAAACGCAAAGGTCGCACCGGGCAGCAGCAAAACGGGCCACACTAGCTGAGCCGATTGCGAAAGTTTTTCCGAGTACGCCGTTGCCAGCATCATGAGTCCTGCGGGGATAGCGGCGAGCATGACCCAACGGTTACTACTGATTGCGACAATGGTGGCCGTGACCAGCCACAAGGCCAGGGCGGCAAGAAAGGCTGAGCGCAATTGCGTAGGGTTCACAGTAAGACTTCCATGTGCGCCACAACGTGCGCCAAAACGTCAACACGCACGATGATACGCTGCTTCCTATGAACCCCTTTTGCGAAGTGGCCACTGACGAAACAGCCACTGAAACGGATCGCCGCTTCAGTGGCGTGGCACGGCTGTACGGCGTGCGGGGTTTCGCGCGGATTCGTGCGGCCCACGCGGTCATCGTGGGTATCGGCGGTGTCGGTTCCTGGACGGCTGAGGCGCTTGCGCGTTCGGGAATCGGTCGCATCACGTTGATCGATCTTGATGTCGTAGCCGAGTCGAACCTGAACCGACAATCGCACGCCACGATTGCCAATCTCGGCCGCAACAAAGTGGACGCTATGCGCGACCGGATTGCGAGCTTTGCCCCGGATTGTGTCGTCACCTGCGTCGACGATTTTGTGGATACCGACAACGTCGCCACGATGTTGCCGACTGACGCTACTTTTGTGATTGATGCGATTGACAAGGTTTACGCCAAAGCCGCATTAATCGCGCATTGCGTGAAGTCCGACCTGCCCGTGTTTGTGTGCGGTGGCGTTGGCGGCAAGACCGATGCGTCGAAGTTAACCGTGTCCGATCTGGCGATTACCGAGCAAGACGCGCTCCTCGCAAAACTACGCTTGATGTTGCGCCGCGAATACGGATTTCCGCGTGCTGGACGCAAATTCAAAGTACCTGTGGTGTACAGCAAGGAGCGGCAAGCAGGAACTGCCGAGGATGCTGGAGCGGGTCTCGCTTGCGCAGGTTATGGCTCGGCTATGCACATGACGGCGGGCCTGGGGATGCTGGTGGCTGGGCTCGCGCTGGACTCGGTTGCGGGGGGCACAGCAAAAAAGGCTATCGCGTAAGCCCCGCCAGCGCGACACGCGCTTTCGCCTTCCAGAAGTCCCACGGACGATCAACAACAGTTTCGTTGATCGTCATCGAACCTTTTGCTTCGCCGGGTGTGAGGTAATTGACCGAGTTGTCGCCGGTCATTTGCGCCATACGCATGGCTTCGGTTTGCAGCTTTGCGTTCATCTCGGCCCAGATAGAGCGGGCGACTGCGAGCTTGATGGATTCGGCGACGGCGACGGAGCCGTGGCCGCGCATGAGTGCGAAATCGTGTTTGTCCAGTGATTGCGCCAGCGCTTTGCCGAGCTTCGCACTTTTGACCAGCATGTCGTTGTCGTCGCCTGCGGTTTCGCGAATTTCGAAGATTGGTGTGGAGAAACCGAGGAAGCCGCCCATGTGGCACACGGGTCGCAGCGTGGCACGCGTGACGCTGAACGGAATGATGGCGGGAGAATGGCTATGCACAATCGCCATCACATCAGGTCGCAATTTGTAGATTTCGCTATGGATGAAGCGCTCGATGTAGGAACGGCGCCCGACTTCGTCCTGCACGTTGCCGTCGTAGTCGATCTCTACGATGTCGTCTGCCGTGACCGTTGCAGGCGCGACGCCGCACGCCAGCAAAAAACGGTCGTCGCGCTGATCATGACGCACGCTGACATGACCGAAGCTGTCCACCACGCCCTCGACGTAGAGGATGTGGTTGGCGCAGACGAGGTCGTCGATCAGAGCGGCCGATGCCGTGCTCACGCAGTTATTCCGCTTTGATGTTGATCGTCTTGATGACTTTGGCGAAGCGCTCTGCCTCGTCCTGCAACACTTTGGCGAGTTCCTCGGAGGTGCTGCCGATCACGTCAACGCCTGAGTTGAGCAGTGTTTCCACGATGGAAGGCGTGCGAATCGCGGCGGCAATGTCGATCGAGAGCTGCCGCAGCACGGCGGGCGGAATACCGGACGGGGCCATCACAATCGTCGTTGGCGCGAAATCAAAACCCGGAATGACTGATTCGGCAAGTGTTGGGATGGTGGGGGCTTGCGAGAAGCGTTTGCTCGAATTCTGCGCTAACAATTTGATGCGGTTGTCCTTCACGAAGCCGCCAATCGCGGGTAATGCCGAAAACAAAAATTGCACCTGGCCACCCACCAGCGCGGGCGTGGCCTGACCCATCCCTTTGAACGGCACGTGAACCATATTGAGGCCGAGCGCCGCAGACATGGCTTCGGTGGTCAGGTGATGGGTGCTGCCGATGCCGGAGGAACCGTAGTTCACTTTGCCCGGATTCGCTTTGACGTAGGCGATGAATTCGGCAAGCGTGTTGGCCGGAACGCTTGGGTGCGCAGCGAGGAACAACGGCGCTTTGCCGAGCGCGGAGACGGGAACGAAATCGCGTTTCGGGTCGTATTCAAGCTTGGCGTAGAGCACCGGGTTGATGGTGAACATCGAGCCGTCGGTGACCAGCAGCGTGTAGCCATCGCTCGGCGACGATTTCACCATAAGCGCTGCGACCGCGCCATTGCCACCGGGACGGTTGTCGACGATAACCTGCTGGCCCCATTTTTCCGTTAGGGATTTACTCAAAAGCCGCGCCACGGTGTCAGGGAACCCGCCCGCTGGGTAGGGCACCACGAGCTTCACCGGTTTGTTTGGGAAGGGTTGTGCGAAGGCCGGAAAACTGAACGTCACCGCCAAAGCGACTGCGGTCGCGGTCATAGCGGTCAGCAGGGCGCGAAACGCTCGCGAGATCATGGTTTGATTCTGCATAAAACTCTCCTCCTCGAAGCGCTAACCATAGCATCGCCTCGCTGGTTGCCAGCTAAGGAATTACCCATTCCGAGACTTCCGCTTGCGATACAGCTTTTTCGTGAAATGACGGTTACCTAGTGGCTGAAGCGGTGAAGCGCCTCATGTCGACTTGTGAAAAAAATGGCACTTAGCCCATATTCGTTGGTGCTTTCAACGAAAAGCGGATAGATGTCAACACGCCAGAGACTACACTTTCGTGAGGAGGTGACGCCGTGCGTGTACTACTGGTGGAGGATGATGCTGAATTGGGGAGCGGCGTGACGGCTAGCCTGAAGCGTGAGCATTACGCGGTGGACTGGGTGACTGATGGCAGCTCTGCGGCCACCGCGCTGACGACGGGGACGTACGATCTGGTCATTCTTGATCTTGGTTTGCCGAAGCTGTCCGGCTTGCAGGTGTTGCGGCAACTGCGCGCTGGCAACGAAGTGCAGAAAAGCGTGCCGGTACTGATCACGACTGCGATGGACTCGGTGACCGATCGCGTGGACGGGCTGGATGCGGGCGCTGACGATTACCTGGTGAAGCCGTTCGCACTTGACGAGTTGCATGCACGGGTTCGGGCGCTCATTCGTCGCCGCAACGCCGCCAGCAGCAACATGCTCACGCACGGTCGTTTGAGCTTCGACATTGCGTCCCGTCAGGCCGCATCCGACGGCGTGCCGCTTGATTTGTCGGTGCGCGAAGCGGGCATTCTGGAAATGCTGTTGCTGCGCGCGGGACGCGCTGTCACCAAGGAGCAATTGCTCGAAGGATTGTGTGCTTGGGACAGTGACATTTCGCTCAATGCGATTGAGGTTTATGTGCATCGCTTGCGCAAAAAACTGGAGCCCGCTGACATCCGCGTGCGTACGTTTCGCGGTCTCGGTTATTGCATTGACAAGGCTCCGGTCATCGCTGCGCCCACACTGCAATGAGCCTGGCGGCGCGGCTGATCGAGTGGCTGCTCGCGCCGCTGTTGTCGATCTGGCTGGTGAGTCTTGGCATTTCGTTCATGAGCGCGCGCACGACGGTGGACACGGTGCTCGATGATGGTTTGAGTGCGGTCGCGACCATGCTGATTGCTGAATGGCAGCAGCGCATCAATGACGGCACCGGGCAGCCATTTCCATCCGACACGACGCGGCGCTGGATGAACATTGCACCGAAAACGCCGGTTTCTTTTTTGATTGTGGACAGCAAGAGTTTGCCGCTTGCAGGTAACCCTGAATTGCAACCTTTTTTGCGCGAAACCGTGGACGGTGATCGCCCACTGGCAGCCCCCGTCCCCGAGACGGGCTTTCATGTGGTTGATGGATTTAACACGGTCATCGATGACGACGTCTGGCGTTTCGTACGCCTGCGATTTGAAGTGGCTGGCAGCATCTACACGCTCGGCGTCGCGCAGTCACGTGATCGTCAGGATGCCGTGTCGCGCGTCGCCACTTTGCATGAGGCGGTGGCGCAAACCGCGACGCTGCTGGTTGCGTTTTATTTGCTGTGGTACGGCTTGACCTACGTGGCGCAGCCGATGAAAGTACTGAAAACTCACCTTGACACGCGCGGTGCCGATGACCTGAGTCCGTTGCCCGAACAGCTCGCGCCGGAGGAGATCGCGCCGCTCATTGCATCGGTGAATTCGTTGATGCGAAGGCTGCAAACTTCGATCAACGCGCAGAAGCGTTTTATTGCTAATGCAGCGCACCAGCTACGCACCCCGGTTGCCGCGCTGCGCACATTAAGCGAACTTGCCGCACGCATGCCCGATGGCACTGAGCGCGACCAATCGATGAACCGGTTAATTGCCACCGGCGAGCGTGTCAGCCATCTGGCGACGCAACTGCTCACGCTGGTGCGTGCTGAGAGCGCGGGCACCACGCGCCTGAGCGTTCCGGTGGAGCTGCGCGCGCTCTGCGAGACGGTCGCGCACGACGTAGTTCCGCACGCACTTGAGCGCGAAATTGAGTTTTCGCTGGAAGGGGCAGAACATGACGTCATCGTCACCGGCGACCCGACCCTGATTGGCGAATTGGTGCGTAACCTGCTCGACAACGCGTTCAAATACACGCCACGTCGTGGCACCGTCATGTTGACCATTTCGGGTGGCGACTCAGAGCCCGCATCGATTCTCGTGGACGACTCGGGGCCGGGTGTACCTGCATCCGAGCACGGTCGCATTTTCGCGCCATTTGCCCGGTTCGCGCAGGTGGACGCGGATACGGGCGTGCCAATTGCCGGCACCGGACTAGGCCTCGCCATCGTGCGCGAAGTGGCCGACGCACACGGTGCCGCCGTGAACATTGAGCGCTCGACGCTGGGTGGTGCGCGCTTCGTTGTCAGTTTCGCGTCAGAACGCCGTCAGAAGAGCGTAAGCGCTGCCGCCTAACGTCCGTAGGTAATGTAGGTCGACTGGAGGGTTGGCCGCATCAACCAACGAGGATCAAACTATGTCAACTGCAACTGCACGCTTCGATAGCGGAGTGAACGCGGCCCCGCGTCCGATGTCCGCCGAAGAAAAGAAGGTCATATTCGCGTCATCGCTCGGCACCATTTTTGAGTGGTACGACTTCTACTTGTTCGGTGTGATGGCAGCCATTATCGGGGCCAATTTCTTCACCGCACTACCCCCTGCAACGCGTGACATCTTCACGTTGCTTGCGTTCGCCGCTGGATTTGCAGTGCGCCCGCTGGGAGCGCTGGTGTTTGGTCGCCTCGGCGACTTGGTTGGGCGTAAGTACACCTTTCTCGTCACCATTTTGATCATGGGCTTTTCGACCTTTCTGGTCACGTTTCTGCCTTCTTATTCGAGTTGGGGCATCGCTGCGCCGATCGTCCTGATCGCACTGCGCCTGCTTCAGGGGCTCGCGTTGGGCGGTGAATACGGAGGTGCTGCCACCTATGTGGCGGAGCACGCGCCGCACGGTAAGCGCGGCGCTTACACGTCCTGGATCCAGACGACTGCTACCGTGGGCCTCATGTTGGCGCTCATGGTGATTCTCGCAACACGCACGACGCTCGGCGAGAAAGATTTTGCCGATTGGGGCTGGCGCATTCCGTATGCTTTTTCTGGTGTTTTGCTGGTAATTTCTGTCTGGATTCGTCTGCAACTGTCGGAGTCACCAGCTTTCGAAAAAATGAAGTCAGAAGGCAAGACCTCCAAAGCACCGTTGTCAGAATCATTCGGTCAATGGAAAAACGGCAAAGTAGTTTTACTGGCCCTTCTGGGTCTCACGGCCGGCCAAGCGGTGGTTTGGTACACGGGGCAGTTCTACTCGCTCTTCTTCCTGACCGCGTTCCTTAAAGTTGATCCGGCAACCGCCAACATTTTGATTGCCGTTTCGCTAATTCTTGGAACACCGTTCTTCATTATTTTCGGCTCGCTGTCCGACAAAATCGGCCGCAAGCCCATCAT